>NZ_QBTZ01000001.1:4920000-4921672 GCF_003058055.1 Acidovorax sp. 107
GTGTAGACCCGAAACCAAGTGATCTATCCATGGCCAGGATGAAGGTGCCGTAACAGGTACTGGAGGTCCGAACCCACTAGTGTTGCAAAACTAGGGGATGAGCTGTGGATAGGGGTGAAAGGCTAAACAAACTTGGAAATAGCTGGTTCTCTCCGAAAACTATTTAGGTAGTGCCTCAAGTATTACCTGCGGGGGTAGAGCACTGTTTAGGCTAGGGGGTCATGGCGACTTACCAAACCTATGCAAACTCCGAATACCGCAGAGTACAGCTTGGGAGACAGAGCACCGGGTGCTAACGTCCGGACTCAAGAGGGAAACAACCCAGACCGCCAGCTAAGGTCCCTAAAATTGGCTAAGTGGGAAACGAAGTGGGAAGGCTAAAACAGTCAGGATGTTGGCTTAGAAGCAGCCATCATTTAAAGAAAGCGTAATAGCTCACTGATCGAGTCGTCCTGCGCGGAAGATGTAACGGGGCTAAGCCAGTTACCGAAGCTGCGGATTTGCAATTTATTGCAAGTGGTAGGAGAGCGTTCTGTAGGCCTGTGAAGGTGTCTGGTAACGGATGCTGGAGGTATCAGAAGTGCGAATGCTGACATGAGTAGCGTTAAAGGGGGTGAAAAGCCCCCTCGCCGTAAGCGCAAGGTTTTCTACGCAACGTTCATCGGCGTAGAGTGAGTCGGCCCCTAAGGCGAGGCAGAGATGCGTAGCTGATGGGAAACAGGTCAATATTCCTGTACCGATCAATAGTGCGATGTGGGGACGGAGAAGGTTAGCTCAGCCAACTGTTGGATATGTTGGTTCAAGCCTGTAGTCGTGCCTGGTAGGCAAATCCGCCGGGCTTAGATGAGGGGTGATAACGAGTCTGCTTGCAGACGAAGTGAGTGATACCCTGCTTCCAGGAAAAGCCACTAAGCTTCAGCTATTGACGACCGTACCGCAAACCGACACTGGTGCGCGAGATGAGTATTCTAAGGCGCTTGAGAGAACTCAGGAGAAGGAACTCGGCAAATTGATACCGTAACTTCGGGAGAAGGTATGCCCCAAGTAGGTGAACTCGTACAGAGGGAGCCCAACGGGGTTGCAAAAAATCGGTGGCTGCGACTGTTTAATAAAAACACAGCACTCTGCAAACACGAAAGTGGACGTATAGGGTGTGACGCCTGCCCGGTGCTGGAAGATTAAATGATGGGGTGCAAGCTCTTGATTGAAGTCCCAGTAAACGGCGGCCGTAACTATAACGGTCCTAAGGTAGCGAAATTCCTTGTCGGGTAAAGTTCCGACCTGCACGAATGGCGTAACGATGGCCACACTGTCTCCTCCTGAGACTCAGCGAAGTTGAAATGTTTGTGATGATGCAATCTCCCCGCGGAAAGACGGAAAGACCCCATGAACCTTTACTGTAGCTTTGTATTGGACTTTGAACAGATCTGTGTAGGATAGGTGGAGGCTTTGAAGTGAGGACGCTAGTTCTCATGGAGCCAACGTTGAAATACCACCCTGGTGTGTTTGAGGTTCTAACCTAGGTCCATTATCTGGATCGGGGACAGTGCCATGGTAGGCAGTTTGACTGGGGCGGTCTCCTCCCAAAGCGTAACGGAGGAGTTCGAAGGTACCGCTAGTTACGTCGGACATCGTGACGATAGTGCAATGGCATAAGCGTGCTTAACTGCGA
>NZ_QBTZ01000002.1 GCF_003058055.1 Acidovorax sp. 107
CCTGCGACATGAAAAGTCCAAAAAGCTGTGCATCCTAATAGGATGGATTGGCACCCTGAATCCATCCTATTAGGATTGACACTTTTTCAAGCCTACACCTGAGGATGCTATAGGATGGGTGGATTCATCCAACTAGGATGGACCAGACCGGCATCTCCATCCCGGAAAAAGTGTGTTTTGAGCAGTACGGCCCCGTGGATGGATGTACCGGGTATCTCCATACACGGTAAAGAGATGGATCTACCCCCCGAAATGAACAAAGACGAACTAGCCCTCTATGAAGATGCAATCCAAGGCCTTGAGCGATGCATCGAGGTGCTCTATGGCCAAGCCATGGTCGCGGCAGACGAGTACATGAGCTTTGTGGATCGGGTTGAGGCGAAGGCGACAGGCTGGGAGTCCAGGTCAACACTGCAACTGTCATGTACCAGAAAGGGCAACCACTTGGATCTCAAATGGACGGGAATCCGTTGGTTTGGTCAAAAGAACAACCGACAATCCATTCGAGTGAGGATTGCGATCAATGAAGAATCAATGACCTATGCAAAGGACCGACTGAATACCTTTGCCAGAGAATGGGAAATTGATGAAGTGATGAAGACAGAAAAAAAAGCTTCAATCCATCAGACGAAAGTCAAAACACATTGTCAAGGCCATCATCAATACTCGTAATGCCATCCGCGTGTTGAAAGCGCAGAAGGGGGATGAGGTTGAGTCCGAGGAAGAGGCGGTCGGCTAGGGCCTATGTAAAAGCAATAGAACCCGCAGCTTGACCCACAATCTTCTTTTTTCACTTGCACTTAAACCTGGGCCCTATGTAGATGCACATGGGGCCTTTGACATTTCAGGGGTGGATTGATGTGCTCGCTGGATGTTTCCCTCGCGGCGTTTGTGCTCTTCAGGCCCCGTGCTTTGACCCCCGTCTTCTTTCCCCCGAAGAAATAAGCGCTCCGTAGTTTGGTTCCATTGATCTCGGGGTTAGGCGATCACACTGGCTCTTCCTCTATACACATTGCGGTCTTTCGAGGCTGTTATTGAGGGGACGAATCGCCCCTCGCGGAATCGCCTCAATCGCGGCGATAGCTGAGGCCCTATGTAGATGCATTTCTATGTAGTTGCGCATCGATTTTGATGACGGCCCTCGTCGCCCAATCAGCCCGACAGCGTTTAGTGTTCGCCCCGCACTTCCGTAGCCTTAATTTCCGCCCGGAACCGGTATCTTCACCATCTGGTGCTCGGTATTTGTCCAGTTTCCAGGCTTCGCCTTTCAGCACCCTGTTTCACGGCTGGAATTGGCATATGAATTCGAAGGCCGACTTGCGACAACAGTAAGATTGCGATGGCGAGCGTTGGATACGACGAGCTACGCGGAAGCCATTCGGCCTTTGGCGTTTCTGGCGGTGGTCCGCGTCGGGTTTTGATTCAGTGGTAACCCAAGGAGAATTCCGCTCTCTGAGCCCGGTGACGCGCGGCGGTGCAGAAATCGCTCTCGTGACCTTTTTCACCGAAAAGCCGCCTTTGCCGGTCTTAGTGGCGCAGCCCCCCCGGCGCGACCCTATAAAGCGGGAATTGCTCTCCGCTGCTCTCTCGAATCTCTGCGGGCCGAAGGTTTTTCGTCTCCCGTAATAGAACCCCAAGATCCTCCGATGGGCCTCCTAGCTCACCAAACGCCCTCAGAGCCCCAAAGTAATTCACCCCCCGGCTGGAGTTTGGAAGCTTGTTTTTGGGGCCTCCTGCGCCTCATTACATGGCCCTCCCCCGTTTGGTTAGACCCGCTCTATTTCGGAGTGGTTTCAAAAGGTGGCAGCAGTTTTCTAGCGTAGCCCCCAGAGAAGAGCAAAGCTTCGCGGATTTCCTGCTCCCCAAGCACCCGAGCATGGTCCACAAGCCCCCGCCAGACAGAGCCGTCCTCAAAATAACGAGCCTTCACGATTTCAGCGTCTAGATCTGCGGCTATGACTTGCCTATACGGCTCTAGATCTTCCAAATCAAATTAGCCTTGGTGGAGCGTGGAACTCGCGAGATCCAGCAATATGACGCCCGCTTTTTGCAGCTGGTATCCGTCTTCATAAAACCGGCGCACTCCCACGCGAGCTGCTTGGACCAGAATGGATGTGTCTGCAGTTGGTCTGCGCAATGGCACGACTACTCCGCGCGAAAACTGGGGAAGTGGCCGAAAAGGCGAGCTGTGGGCAAAGCCATAAAGCTGGCCCGCGAAACTCCCCTGCTTCCTGAGTTTTTCTGCCGCGCGTGACGCAAACTCACTCACGGCCTCCAGTAATGGCTCCAGCGTTTTCACCGGACGGCCGAAGGACCGCGTTACCGCGATTTGCTTTTTATCGGTGGGCACATCTTCCAGCGCCATGCACGATTGCTGCCCTTTTCACCCGACCCCGTGAAACTCAGCCTGGGCTTCAAGGGGGATTCGCTCTCCGTAATCAACGTGCAGCGCCCCGACGAGGTGATGGAGACCAAGATCCGGCAGGAGCTGGAAGCCAAGTACGGCTCGCCGACGCTCGATGATGGACGCAAGGACGAACAGTGCATCTACCGGAACGGCAACAGCTTTACCCTGAAGTCGGGCGTGATGTCAGTGCGCTGGAAGGATGACGAAACCTCGACCACCACAGATCTGAACCTGGTGCATTGCCAGTCGTGCCCGTCAAACCTCAGCAGCGGCATGGTCAGCACGCAGCCATCCCGCAGCCTCTCCATTCAGCGTCGGCCCGCCCCCGCCAAGGCCAGCGGGCTCTTCTGAGCGCCCTCCTCCCCCTCGGGGTGGCAAAAGCGCCTTTTTGCTCAAGTGCGAAGCACTCACGAGTGAGAAAAGCGGTTGAACTCAACAGGTCGGTTGTAGGGGGCAGAGCGCACGCAGCCTGATCCCGCTTTCGGGCGGGGCATGTAATCCAAACAAATCACACTTTTTGCCCTCGGTCCTGCGCGATATACTTGCAAGGCCACCCCTGGGCGCGCGCCGCTTGCGGCGTTGGGGGGTCTATTGAGACCATGGCCTGATCACCATTTACAAACCCTCGATCCTCTTTCTGGACTGGTGGAGCTTTGCGAATGCGCCCTCCCAAGCTTTGGCCCGAAAGCGCCAAGGCAGCTCCATCGTGAATGAAGGAGTTCGAATGAAGTTGTATGTCAACGATGGCGCCGTTTTTGCCGCCAATGTCAACCTTAGCCAAGCTGCCAAGAAGGCAAAATCCCTGAAGTACGTCGAAACCGTTGAGGAGGGCGAGAATCTGATCGCCCAGCTGCTCGGACATCGCGACTTTTTCGAGGTGCGACATCTCGCCAAGAAGGGCGCAGCCAGCCGCAACATTGCGCACCTCGACGAATTTGCTATCTACGACCTGTTGCACAAGAAGTCCGTGACCAAGGGCGAACCGTTCCCTCGCGATCTGCCCCGTCAGTTCAATCGTCCCTGGAAGGATCAAGCCCTGCAGCTTCTGGATGTGGCGCTGGCCAACTGCAAGCCAGACGAACTGGATTTCGTGGCTCTTGTGGGTGGTCCTGGATCTGGCAAGACGATCCTCGCCAAAGCCCACAGCGTCAAGACAGGTGGCTACTTCATCGACGCGGACCTGTACGCGTGGTGGGCAAAACTCTCACCTCCGCGTAACGTTGCGCCGGCAAACTATCTGGACCGCCCAGCGAAAACGCCCACAACGACCGGCACCAACGCGCGTTTCGTTGCTGCCCGCGAGTGGCAGGCAACAGGTATGGACCAGCGCACCGAGGCCAAGGCCTCAGGAGTCTTTCGTGTCCCTGAACTCGGCTTCCCGATGGATGAGATTGAGGTCATGGAAAGCAATTCTCCGGCTCGGGCACTGGTGCGCAGCAGCCCAACGGTGATCGCCTTCGGGTCTCTAGATGCCGTACAGAAGGCTCTTGACAACGCTTGGCATGCGTACATGGGCGGCCAAGCCAAAACCGCCCGTCTGAACTGGGGTGTAGCCCACGTGGTTTGCTTGGATGACATGACAACGCACACGCTGCGCCGTAAGTCGGGATAAGCATTCTGGGGGTCCGGCATATGCCCGAGCCCCCTCCTCAGCTCCAAGGGTCCAGCTTCACTTAGCTGTCTGCCGCGTGCCTGATGAGCATGCAAACCGCCTTGTAGCTCTCCATCACCAGAAGCGTGCGGGCCCCTTGATGCACTCCGTGACCAGAGCAGGTTTCATTGAGCGTCAACTTCGTCTTCACACCCGCCGCGTAATTGGCGCTTGCCACATCGACCACCGTGGTGATCAGGTCCACCTGCACCAGCGCGCTACGCGGTACTACCAGGTCATCGCTGGAATCGTTGACGACAGTCAGGTCGATGCGGGGAGTCGGCATGTTGGGGCGCTGTCAGACCATCAAGGTCTTGCCAGTCTTGTTGGCCATATCGCCCATGCTACTTGATGGCCCTGAAGGAAGTCACACACGCGCATGCCCTGGCGCTCCCCCGAAAAACACACGAGCCCATGGCCCGCAGTCTCACTTTCCGGTTGCTGGAACGAGTGCATAAACGCAAACCAGAGGCCGGAGGAAAGTGAGCCCGTTGAACAGATGACAGTGGCAACTCTCGGGGATGTGGCCATCATCTCCGACAGCGGGGAGCAGTATCTACGCGCAATCAACACAAAGGGCATGAACCGCGACACGCTGGCAGACAGCTTCATTGGTGCAATCCAGGCTGAGCCTTCACGGCATCCCCTGACTTTCCAAAACCCATATCCCGGTGGTCATACGCTGGCTTGTCTCGCAACACACGACTGTTTGCTGAGCCACGTTGTGCTTTTCGGGGTCTTCTACGCCACGTTCATAACGCGCAATCCATCGGGTTACGGCGGCGACTCCAGGGTGTTTTTCATCAACCCGGCATCTAGGGAGTACAACGCCAGCGACTTCAGCTGCGAGGTTGCCGCAGGGCGAATCAAGGGCTTGGGGAGACCTACTTCGCCCAGCGCTTGATGCGGGCTACCAGTCGCGCGATTTCTGGAGGCTCCAGTGGCATTGAGGGAGCAAGTTCGAGACACCTTTCAAGGGTCACATACCCTCGACGCAAGAGCCCCGTGCAAAACTCCTGATCCTTCGGCCTGGCTGCAGCCGCCTTCGACATGAAAAGGTCTTCAACGTCCAAGCACCAGCCAATGAAGCTGTCGGTATTCCCGTTCTGCACCTTCCATAGCCGTTCCTCCCACCCCTGGGGCAGGACTGCAGTCTCTGGGCCCACGCCTTGGGCATAAAACCCGTTCGCAAGGTGAAACTCGGAGCCCTCGCCCAGCACCCCTTCGATCTTCTCCGCAAGCTCAGGCGCGTACCTGGGATAAATGTCAGCCTCTGCAGACATCTTGAACTCGGGGTCTGGGTAGGGAATCTTGCCCAGAATGGACTGGCTCCCGATCACAACGAATTCGTACTCTTCGGTGATCGCACCGCTCGCCCGGATCAGATGCTCCAGTTCGTGGCGATTCATGGAAGGGGCCCTTCCGCACCAAAAACAATCCCCTTCTTGAGAGTTGAAACATGACTCAAGATGCTTTCGCGATCCTCTTTCGAGAGCAACGTGGGCAAAGGAGACGCCTGGCGTAGCTCCTGCGCATGTCTCGAACGGCCCAAAACCTTGCTCCACTTCTTCGCCATGAGGATCTTGAGCCACTCTGCGTAAAGGGTGTGCGAATGCGCGTTGCCACTTTTCATCCAGCGATTAACAGTCTCCTTGGCTTCCTCGATCAGCTCGGGATTGGCCCGCACCCGCTCCACCGCCTTTTCGTGAAGAACCAGGCTCAACAGATCCTGCGCCTGATGCCGCTTGCTGTCCGCGCTGATCATGATTTGAACCTGAGGCGCTGGTCGGTGTGACCGGGCCGCCGCCGTACCAGGCTGCGCTGGATGAACCATATCTCCCGCCAAAAATGCCAAGTCAGCGGCCACGCCTAGAACACCCATCACCCGCAGATAGGTGCCCATGGATGGGCCTGGATCGCCAGCTTCCACCGAAGCGAGTGTCATGCGGGAAATGCCAGCGCGTTCAGCCATCTCGACCGTGGTGAGCTTTCGCGCCTTGCGCAGTCGGCGCAGGCGATCACCCAGCTGCAATAGCAACTGCCGGTGAAGGACGAGAGAATCAGAAGGATCGGGTTTCATTTGGCTAGAATTTTATACAAACGACCTATCAATGTCCATATTTCTAGCCACATGAAAAGGCGCGACCACATAGCTAATGCGACGACAAAGGCTCCTGCTCAATCAACCTTTTGTCATGACATACCAACGCACATGGCCCTCAGGCGGCTGGGGCGCGTCTGGTAACTCGACTGCAGTCACAAGGCGCTGGACCAGCCACATGACCTTCCGGCCCGAGCAAGAGGACCCTTGGCAAGCTTATCCACCACACCATCGTCCCGAATGCCCAAAAGCGGCTGCGGGCACCGCACTGAGCCCCCAACCATGGCGATCTGGGTTCCCAGCGAAGATTGCCCTTGCCCTGCCCTTATCCATGTGGGGCCTCACAAAGATGGCCTCGAAGTCCTCCACAGCCTTCGGACTTGGGGCCATGCGCGTAACGGGCACCTGCGGCTGTGGGCCCTACACAGAGGTACCACAAATGGCCGTCCAGCAGCGCAACGGCAATAGGGATGGCCAGATGTGCATCTCTGCCCGTAGTTCCCGCTTTTCATGGCATCACGAGAACGTCGCCAATCCGAAAGGACGTGGGCGAAGGTCAGGGACATGGATTCTCCGAAACGGGTGCGGTCGGCTGGCGGTACGTGAGGGTTTGTTTCAGGGGTGCGCGCAATCAGGCATAGGGGTGCCAGGGACACCCCGCATCACCTGCGTGCTCACGCGGTACTGCGCGCCGCGCTTGGTCGTGAGCACAGGGGCGTAGCTGTAACCGCCGCTGTAGAAGCTGGATGGCAGTTCGGCCAGGGAGCCCCCGGCCCGCAGAGCGCTGAGAACCTGGTCGAGTCCAGCAGATTTCATTTGGTGGGGGCGCCACGCTCACCCAATCGTCCTCTGCATGGGTATCCTTCGATGCGTCAGTCGTTGCTGGCGCCCCGTTCTGTGGGCCTCTGGGCTGCTTGATGACTCTTATTGCAATTCAATAGCCAATTCAAAGCAGTACGGCAGTTGCTTTGTCAATTTCGATGAAGGAACTGAACCCGCCCAATTCAGCATTTGGATAGCGTCCAATTCGGCATTCAACCCATTCACGGGCTTCCTCTGCTGGGCTCACTTGTCGCTAGGCTTGGGGGGCCTTAGCAGCCGGGACTGGCAAGCGGACGCGTCTGAGCATGTCCGCAATCACAATCATGCGGATGGAGCGCAGGAGATGGCTTTGTGCGCCGACAGTTTCGCGGGTGGGCGTGCCGTTTGGCCCTGTGGCGTCGCGCATAGTGGCTTCCAGCTTGTCGGCGATGTCTTCTGCGGCCTTATCCAGCTTGCTCACGATCTTGCCGATCTCGCGCGCGGCAGTGACCTTGTTGAGCCCCAGCTCCATGCCGGTTTCAAGGAGCTTTTCGAAAGTCACTTCAGCAAAGAAGGTCGCTCCTGCAACGGGAGTGGCCAGCTTTTCGTTGGGCCAGACGGCATCGCCGTCGCTGTAGACCCGCGTGTGATACACCGCCGTACACAGGAGGTCGTAGAAGGGGGCCACTCGCTTACCCTCCTGATCCACCAAAAACGAGATGTTCTTCAGGTGCGAGTCCGAGTTGCCCACCATCGTGTTGAAGATGATCCAGCGGAACACCTCCAAGCGCGCCACCACTTTGTTGCGACACTGGTCGATGAGTTCGTTGAGCTTGGGGAGGGTGGCGCTCGTGTACTTGTTGAATGCAGGCTCATTGAGCAGCTGGATGCCGTCGAGCGCATGCACGCGGTCGGGTTCGATATGCCCAGGCGTTCGGTCGAAACGCTCGATGATGAACACTGGCTCCGGGAGGTACAAGTGCCAGACACTGGGCACGGTGAGCCCCAACCGAGCAGCCAGCAGCATGGTGAACGTTTCGTTGATCACTGAGTGCGGATAGCCCTCGGCCGTCGAATTCGGCTTGAGGATGTGGGTGGATGGCGTGCCTTTCAGGGGCTCGCTCAATTCCTGGCTCTTCGGATCAAAGAGAACCACCATCTTGTGCTGAGCCCCGGCCAGCGACATGCGCTTGGGGGCATCCTTGTTCAGAGACGCCCTCGGCAGGTTGCGGATGCGTTGAGACAGGTCTTCCCAAGTGAGCGGCTGCATGCCTTTTTCAGGCTGCGGTGCGCCCTCAGCCTGCAGCACCAGGGCCCCAGCCGACTCCATGCCCATGCGCTCCAGCATGCCGAAGGCATCCGCGGATTCCACGTTCACCTCTTTCGCCAGCACCTGGCGCATCAGCTCCTCGGGCAGCAGGTTGTCAAAAAACCATTGCACGGGCCGCGACGATGAGCCGTCCACCTGCCAGTCGGTGGATAGCGGAAGAGACGGGGCCAGAGGGAATGCGCCGGGGCTTGCCAACCAGGTGCCGGCATACTGGAACGCCCAGATGTTGTCGGCATCGCGCAGCGTGCCCACCAGTGCTCCGTTGATGAGGACTTGGAGCGTGCGGGTGGTCATTCACGCACCTTTTTGATGATCATTTTGTTCTCGGTGCTGGAAAGGAGAACCATGTTTGATTTGGGTAAAAAGTGCTCAAAGGCCCGCTTCACAGCGGATGCCTGCGAATCTGGCACCTCCAACAGCACCCGGATACCAAGCTCATCGAGCACCTTGAGCACGCGCCCGAACTGAATGGTGTCCTTGCCCTTCTCCAGGTCGCGCAGGAACACATGGCTTACCCCAGGCACATCCTCCTGACGAATACTGTTGACCTTGCGCATAGCGCGGATGGCCACACCGACGCTCTCAACTGACGTTACCTGTATCTGCATGTACACGCTCCTGAATCTCAATGATCGCTTAGGTTTAAGCCATTATGGACCCTGGAAGTAGTCAAACGCAACGATCTATTCGTTTTGACCATCACCAGTGGGTTTGAGGCTTAAAACTAAGCACACCATTCGATTCTGACCTTCAATACATCGTTGAAGCTAGTCTTCGAAGCGAGCGTTGCGAATTTCTAGGATAGGGCTAACGGCAAGCATCCCGGATGCCACCTCTGCGGGAGCTGGTAGCCTGTCATTCTCGAACGCCCCACAATGCTGTGCACCGTCGAATCGAGGAGACAGCGTGAAAGACTGGGGACATCTTTGATCTCGCGCGTCACATTTATCGAATGACGAGTAATGCGCTCTTCCTAGATCCAGGTACGGTTCTTGTCCCGCTCGTAGGTAACTCTTAACGACTCCCTGCTCACTGTTGCTCAGTCATCGGGAACCAGTTTCTGATGTCGTCGTAATCCTGGTGAGCCCCAAGGATGACAACCGAATCGACGTGGTGTTCCTGGGTGTTCAGGTAAGGGACATTGATGGTGCTGCCCTCCACGAGCTGGCACAGCAATGCGTCCTCATCCATGTTCAGGAGAAGCCTGCATTGAAGGGGGCGGCTTGAGTAGATACCACAGACATCATCCTTCAGGAAGGTACAGGGCTTGCCAAACGCTTCCTGCGTCGCCGCCTTGTAGCTCTCGCTGTCCTCATCCACGTTGGCCATCGTGTACTTCCCTGCCAACGGGTTCATCGGCGCACCGGTTTCCTTGGCGATGACCAGTGCCTCGGCTCTGGAGATCATCACGGCGATATGGCAGCAATGTGAGCAACCCTTGCGGCATGCGGCCAACGGCGCAGCACTGCCCGTGACGCTATCAGCCGCCTTGCGCAGCCATGTCACCCGCTTGGCCACAGTGCCGGCCTTGGCAGCTTGGTCGAGGAGCCGGGATTCCTGCCTGCGATCCACACCTTTGAGCGTCTGCAGCTTGGCCTCCACGCGTTCGCGCAAGCCTTCCCATCGGCGCTCGATGCGCCCCATGACCTCGGGGGCGGAGGTTTGAACCTGCCCACCGGGCACGACGAAGTCACTGTCGGTCTTCATGGCTTTACCCCAACTCCAATGGGTTCGATGCCTTCATCCAGCGCGGCACAGCCAACATGACGGTGAAGGGGCAAGTTGGGGGCTCATGTGCGGATACTTGGAGTAGTTGGCGCGACTGATGCCAAGAACTGGCCTTCCACCGCTCCAGGATCAGTTTTCGATGAGAAAGTAGCTATCAACCTCCCGACTGCCGTCTCTTCCTTGAGGTGAGCGAACAATTGGAGATCTACAGCATGTTCACGCTGCTCGGCTTCAAGGCGTAGCTTTAGATCCTGTTGCAGCTCGCCCAGGTCATCCAGCACATTGAGCTCATACGGCACGTAGGCGCAGTCGTCCTCGCTGCCCAGGAAGGCACGCGCGCACCGAGTGTCGCATGTCGACAGGGCCGACAGGTCCTTGGGGGACACACTACCTTGCTCCATACAAATTCATCAATCTGGCCATTCACGCATACGGTGAAGGTTTCCTGAGCGTAACCAAATTGGGCCATAGCCACATTGGCGTTAGGGAGAAATAGCTCTGACTGGTTGACTGGTCGCGAGCCCTGCAAGCACGCTTTAGAACCCGTTAGCCCCCAGACTTTCCGCTTCCATTGCCGCCATAGACGGTCGTCAAGCCCTTGGCTCCAACTTCCAACTGCTGGTTTTCAGCGTTGACGTTGCGCAAATTCTTGATGACGAGCAACTGGATCCCGATCTCAGCCTGGATCGGTACCGGTATCCGGCCTTCGACAAGAGGCAAGGGCTCCTGTTTCTCTGGATCAGGTATGCCATGTGCCACCTTGAGCAGCGCATGAAGGTCATCTTAATCAGCGGGCGTAAGCACATTCTTTACCAGCAAGAGCGCCGCTCCACCAGGCCTGGAGCCCTTTTGTCCAAGCCCATAGTTTCCGCGTCGTCAACATGACCTCTCCTGACTTGTCAGTCATACGATTTCAGTTAATCCATTGAGGCTGGATCTATTGGGTGCTCAATGGCGTTCTCAAACGTGAGAAATTGCCAAGGGGGCGGACATAGAGAAGACTGGCACGCTGGACGGGGAAAGCATCTTCGTGAGGACCGCCTGAATAGAGTCGCTGCGTCCGCTGCGCTCCACAATCTGCTGAAGCTCGCCCACCATGGTCAGCCCCCAAGAAGCCGCCTTCCCCTGATGGGTCAATAGCGTTGGTTACTTCGAGCCCCACGGGGTCTGGGCCCAACGCATCACTAAGCGTGCTCGTACCCTCCTTGGGTCGATGCAATCTGGTTCCTCGGTCAGTTCAATGCACATGATGACCTGAGTTACAGACGATCGTGGATGTCTCGAGCGCCGGGGCTTTGCCCCAATGATGCTCTTCCCTTAAGCCACCGCAAGCTCTCAATTTCGACGTTATCCAAACAACATTTCAAAAAAGCCAGCTCTGCATTGAACATAGCCGCATAACCACACCGCCCAGAACTTTCAGCGCTGAAAGTTCACCCTCGCACCCGCACTCAATAAAAAACACAAATTAGAAATTTTACAAAAATACAATGCACGAACAATAAATTTTACGCACCAACAAAACCGCGACACCCCACCGATCACGCACTCCCCCACGGGGTCCAACCTTCAACCCTCAGCACCAAAAGCCCCGCAACCAATCGCACCAAAACATCGCCCCCCAAACATAGCGCGCACCAGGCAACACAACACCAAAAGGCCGATCAACAACCACCCCTGACTCAACTTTCAGCGCTGAAAGTCAAGCCATAGCAACGATCAAAGCAACACAGAAGTCGTTTTGCAAAAACGCATGTGCGATAAAATAAACAGCGTTTTCATTAATTTGTTATTGAATTTCATCTGAGTTTGATACAATCCCCTTCGCGGAGAATCCGGCAAGACTTTCAGCGCTGAAAGTCTGCCAACCTATCAGGAGCAGGCAATGACAGCAAAAGTGGTCACCGTGTTTAACCAAAAGGGCGGGTGTGGAAAAACAACCATTGCGATGAGCCTCGCTGGATCATTCGGGCTTCGCGGATATTCATCACTTGTCGTAGATATGGACCCGCAGGGGACTGCAAGCCGCTGGGCAAGTGCCGCCCCCGAAGAGCGGCCATTTCCAGCTTCTGTGATTAGTCTTGCTCCTATGGAAGGAAAGATGCACAGAGAAGTAAAAAATCACATAGATAAATTTGATGTGATTTTTGTAGATTGCCCACCGGCAATGAATTCTGCAGCCCCCACGTCGGCCATGTTGATCTCTGACTTGGCTCTCATACCGCTGGTCCCGAGTCCGGCGGATATCTGGGCGGCGGAGTCTGCCAAAAAATTGGCGGAGGCAGCACAGGCCAACAACGAAGAGCTCGTCGCACGAGTCGTTGCTAACATGGTCCAGCGCTCGACTTCACTAGCCAAAGAGCTAATTGAATTATTGGAGGAAGATAAAGAATTTCCTCTTCTAAAAACGTCCCTAGGTTCGCGAGCGGCGTTTAGAGAAGCCCAGATTCTGGGGTCAACCGTTCATCAAGTGCCACGCGCCACAGTTGCAATGGAAGAGGTGGAGTTGATGGCAGAGGAAGTGCTTCACCTTTTGCACCTTCCTTCGCGCAAAAATTAAGGACAAAAGATGATTTCCAAAGTCGACCGCAAAGCTGCAATGCGAGCGTCCCTTTCGGCTGAAAAGCGGGATGTAAATGCGCGGTTTGCAGCGGCAGATGCCGTGCTTTCCGAGCGTCCAGGTGGCCTTGGAGGTGTGCCCCCCCCCCAAGTCGTCCTCGATGAGGCACAGGCTGGTCGGACTTTCAGCGCTGAAAATACTGGTCCAGCGCAGCAGCGAATTGTGGCAGCTCCTCTTGATAGAGTGCACGAAAACCCACTGAATGCCCGTCACATCTATGACCCTGACATCGTCAAGGAGCTGGCGGCGTCAATTGCAACTCGTGGTCAACTCGTTCCAGCGTCTGCGATCGCGCATCCGACCATAACAGGTGACTACTTGCTGATCGATGGCCACTATCGAAAGAAGGCGCTCGCTGCAGCTGGTCAACACAGCATCGACCTGGTGATTCGCCCACACGAAGGTGATCTCGAGCTCTATCGCGTGAGTTGGGTGCTCAATGAGGAGCGTAGCGCGCAAAGTCCCTTAGACAATGCATTCGCGTGGAGAAAATTGCTTGATAAAGGCTTAGTGCAAACTGAGTTGCAAATCGCTGAGCTCTTGGGAGTGTCGCTCTCGACGGTGAACAAGACCATTGCGTTGCTGAGCCTTCCGACTGCTGTGCTCGACCGAATGCGCGATCGGCCAGAGAAGTTTGGCGTATTCGTTGGGTATGAGATCACGCTTGCTGCCAAGAAGGTGAGCGAGATAGAAGTGCTTGCATTGGTAAATCGCATCATCGAAGAAGATCTGTCGTCGCGTGAGGTCGGCGCCATACGCGCAAAACTCGATACTGGCGATAAACGCAAGCCTAAAGAAACATCGCGCCAATACAAGATCCAACACACTGGCCAACAGATCGGATTCCTCAAAGAATGGGACTCAGGAAAGGTCTCACTTGAGGTCGTGCTTGCCGATCCAAAGGAGAGGGCAGCACTCGTTGCCGAACTCAGAAGCCGTTTCGGTCTGTTTGACTGATCAAGATGTCGGCCAAAAGGTGAGCCTCTACAGGGAGCGAACAATGCTCCCGAAGAGGACCAAGGGCCCATAGAACGGACTGGAGACTCTTTAGGGACGCGAAAAGGGGGTGACTGTCCTTCCCGCCTTAAACCGAGACCTTTGATAGCCCGTATCGGTCCCTTCTTCTTTCTAAGGTGAGTCTTTACGGGGAGTGCCGCTCCACCGTTGTTTCAGCAGTCGGCCTACCAATCCGTCTCCACCGCCGGAGTGCAGTGCCAGAGCGACCTGCGCTTGCCAATCCTCAAAAGGTGAGCCTTTTCAGGGACCCGTCGCAATCGTCAGCGCGAAGGACCGGGGGAAGCATTCGAACACCCCGATATGTATTAAGGTGAGCTTTTACGGGGGCTAAAGCCAGGCCCGGAAACCGGAGCGAAATGTTTGCAGTCTGCATTCGGCGGATCATCACCCCGAAACTCCCAAAAAGCGCCATATGGATGCCTACTTCATCGAGCCAAAGGGCATGTAAAGGCTCAAAGGTGAGACTCCACAGGGACTAGAAATGGCGCCCTAATGAGATTCCAGCATCTAGAATGTGTGCACTCACACACAGGGAAGAGTATTTAAAAGCTATCTTGCACACAAAGGTGAGTCTCATCAGGGACCAGCGCGGATGAGGTTCCACTATGCGTAGCCCGCACGGCTTCCTGTAAAGATTGGGTATAGGTGAGCCTTTACGGGGGGGCCTGATGAATCTAGGCGATTCTGATTGTGGCTGGGGAGAGGGGCAGGAGTCGTTTTCGATTTGACCTCGTCTGGTGAGCTTTTACAGGGAGCAAGGGAGTGATGCTCTACTGATGGGCAATTGGGCATGGTCGAAATCCTTCTGGACTCTGGTGAACTGGCTGTTTTGCATTGGAATTCACTCGTTAGGCATCCACGCTATTGAGGATTCTTTGTATTGAACATCCTTGGAAACCTTAAATACAATTTAAACATCGCAAAACCTAAGCCCCACGCGGTTTTCCGCCTAGTGAGGTGAGTGGATTCGGGGACCAAGGTGAGCCAATACGGGGAGAGAGGTGAGTGCCCCCGGGGACAGGCAACATCTATGGTGAGAATTAACAGGGACCATAAGTGAGTGGATTCAGGGGCAAAGTGCGCAAAGGTGAGCTTCTACGGGGAGCGGGCGACACGGTAGCTCCTTGAACTCGCCTAGAGCTCATGAACTTTTTCTTGGCGAGCTAGCTTCCACCTAATGATCGGGTTGGCCGAATGAGCGGTCTGCAGCCCAGCGTAGGCTTGCCTCATCACCTACGAAAAGGTGATGAGGCCACAAACCGATACAAAGGTGAACCCTCGACGCTTCCATCGAAAGGTGAGAGAATCGCGCCAAAATTTCACCGATAGATCCGGTCGCATGGCAGCGCGCACCAAGCACCGGTCAGGAAAGGTCGATGCCGATGGCGAGGAAGAGCAAGGCGAAACCTGGGGAGGTCATCACGATCGACGCCAGCGATGTGAGGGAGTTTCGCAAGACCAATGAGGCTATTGGATTGCGGGTCGTAGAAGGCAATCTCTCGCTGCTCTCTCGTAAGGTATTCAATGTGATGATGTACCACGCCCAGGAGATGAAGGTTCCTGGGCTCAATGCACCGAT
This sequence comes from Acidovorax sp. 107, assembly GCF_003058055.1. Classification (NCBI taxonomy): domain Bacteria; kingdom Pseudomonadati; phylum Pseudomonadota; class Betaproteobacteria; order Burkholderiales; family Comamonadaceae; genus Acidovorax; species Acidovorax sp. 107. The sequence goes on from NZ_QBTZ01000002.1 coordinate 15,235, forward strand.
CAACACCGCTGCAGCCAAGAAGTACTTCTGGATTCCGCTTTCTGACCTTGCCCGGGATGCGGCCTACGACAGCAAGGATGTGCAGTACCTGAAGAAGCAGCTTGAGGAAATGCAGAACATTAAGCTGCTCATGGAGAACGAGCGACAGTGGACGAGTGAGCGACTGGTCTCTTCGGTCACCTTGGTTAATCCCGCTGGGCTGAACAAGCATGCAGGGCAGGTGTGGTTTGGATTCGCTTTTCCTCCTGAGGTGCACGAGCAGGTGATGGCGCCTAGCACTTACACACGGCTTTCGATCGTGTACCAAAGCTCGCTCAAGTCAGGGTCTGCCCTTGCTTTGTATGAAATCTGCCGTCGTTACGCGACTAATCCATCCAAGGTGACTTTCATCCAGACTTATGAGCACTGGTACGGTGTGATCACAGGCAATCCTATATCTGAGTCGACACCGCCCGTCTACAAGTACTTCAAGCGGGACACCCTGAGGCCCGCCATCGCTGAAATCAACGCGCTCACTGACATCAACATCGAACTGATTGAGCACAAGAACGGCCGGCGCGTCGAGAAGCTGCAGTTCAAGGTCGAGCAGACGAAGCAAGCCCAGCTTGAATTCCCGGCGCCGCCCATCATCGACACGGAACTCATGACGAGGGTGATGAAATTCGGTTTCAGCCAAGCGGACGCCAGCGACTTGGTCGCGCAACACAGTGACGACCTCCTGCGCACGGCCATTTCTCGGGTGGAGGCACGCGCAGAGTCGAAGGGAATGACCCCGCTGGAGACCCCAGCAGGCTACTTCCGCTGGACGCTCCAGGACTTGGTGCGTAACCCGACTCCTGTACCTGCACTGGCATCACCCAAGGCTGCCCCCTCGTCTAGCAAGGCGAGCGGTCGCAGTGTGATGGAGCGATTTCTTGCCGCCAGGGCTATTGAGGCCCTTGGGGTCTACAAAGAACTTGACGATAGCGAGCGCAAGGCTCTATTCGAGGCGTTCAAGTCACAGAACGCCAACAAGACGTTAAAGCTGGACAAGGGGCTTGATAGCGCTGCAGTCCGTGGCATTTTTGCGCCTTGGTACGCCAAACAGTTGTGGGGAGAGCCAACGGCCCAAGCGCTGGCTCAGTTTATCGAGGAGTATGGAGCTACGTCCAGTTAGCCAGCGCTGGCTGGCGTCGTACGTTGTGGCCGGAGACGAACCAATTTCTGCCGCTTCAACTCAATACCCCGGCTGGAAAATGTTTGCATTCTTATGTTGTTCGCATATTAATTATGTCCACGTAACGTGGACATTCAAAAAAATGGACGACAAAGGCATCTTTGAGAGTGCTCTAGAAGCAATAGCGCCAGTAATGCAGTTCGAGGTGAATCGTTCCGGGATTCTCGGAGGCTGTTTGGTTTAAGTCAGCCCACTTCCGCAGTGGCCTGACTGGCGAGTTACCGGTAGTGGTTTGCCTCAGCTTCTGCCGGTGGGACGTACCCTATGGGTTCGAGCAGGCGATGGTGGTTAAACTATGACCCCCATTCGAGCGTGGCGAACTCCACGGCTTCCTTTGTTTTCCATGGCGCGCGGTGATGGATTAACTCGGCCTTGTAGAGACCGTTGATGGTCTTGGCCAAGGCGTTGTCATAGCTGGCGCCCTTGCTGCACACGGAAGTCTCTATGCTCGCTTCAGCCAGTCTTTCAGAGTACCGAATGCTGGCGCATTGCGACCCGCGGTCACTGTGGCAAATCAAGCTTCCATCGCGCTCAGGCTGCCAGATGTAAAGGGCTTGCTCCAGTGCATCGAGCACGAAGTCCGTGCGCATTGAACTGCTTACCCGCCAGCCCACGATACGGCGGGCAACACGTCAATCACGAAGGCTACCTGCCGTTCCGTACGTGAGGAGGAGCTTTGCTGTTCCACCTGCTGTCCCAAGCTGTACGAGTGCACGAGCGTCGTGATAACCACCAACCTGAGCTTCAGTGAGTGGGCCAATGTGTTCGGAGATACCAAGATGACCACGGCGCTGCTGGACCGCATCACGCATCACTGCCATATTCTGGAAACCGGTAACGACAGCTACCGGTTCAAGAACAGTTCGGCACAGCAGCCACAGACCCACCAAAAAGGAGAAGACAACCAAGAACTTATCCACAACGTGAGCATGAAGTTCACGAACCAGGGTGGGTCAGATCGAGATGGAAATGGCGGGTTAGTTTTGGGGAAATCAACAGTCAGCCACCGCCCCCGCTAGGCAGGCCAAGCGCAGCGACTTCTTTCTGGACTTCGGCCAAAACAACCGAGACGTCATCTAGCGATGGAGAAGTGGCAAATGAAATTGCGAGCAGGGTCAGGGGATGGACGTTCAAAGCGGTGGCGATCTGCTCCACTTTTCCCAACGTGGGACTTTTGGTGCCTCGCTCTAGACTGCTGATGTAGGTTCGACTTGAAACAGAGGAGAAGTCCTCTTGGGTGTACCCCCGTGCGCGACGGATTACCCGCAGAGCCATGGCGATATTGTTCAACGCATTTGAATGAGCTTCCATCTCCGCGATTAGGAGACTTTGAACACAATAGGGCTACAATCTATAGTGTTCAAATTTTGCTTGACCAATGATTTCTTACTTTCGCAGTGTGCTTGCTGGGCTAGCTAGAGTCTCCCGCCGAAGAGCCCCAATAGCTAGTCTAAGTTTTGTACGACCATACTTCTTTGTTGAGTACCGTACAGAAAGCATTGGCGGAGGCATGAAGAACATTTTTTTGTCGAATGAAGACCTATTGCTCGACTTTGTGAAGCAAGGTTCTTTGCAAGGCTATATTGTGGTTCGCGTGAGGGTAATGTCACCTGGATACATGCATGATTCAAAATTTTGGCATTTTGAAGATCTCATAGCTTTATGGGAGGCTGAAGAACCTAATATGTATGAGCCGGCTCTGCTGTACACGCTGTCAACTGGTGTCGAGTTGGTAAAATCAGCTTCCTTCACGCCAATAGAGCATTTGGGAAAGCGCAAGTTGATATATCGGGCCCCTTAAGGCCAGGCAGTAGCAGCTATATGTTCCATTTCTCTCAAAAACTGCTGAGCAGAGCCTCCTGAAACGTGTTTTCTCTACAGTCGATTGCGGATATAACGATGACCGAGTTCTTTAATAATCCTGTTGCTGTCGGAATGAGCCTGTTCGGTCTGCTTCTGCTAGTGGGCTCCACATTTTCAAAAATGCAGGCTCGTTGGGAGCGGAAACACTTTCGCAATGACGCTCTTTGATTGAAAGCTGAGCCTCGTTGTTTTTAGGAATCAAATTGAATCGACAGGAGGAGCAAAAGAACGCTTTTCCCATCCTTCATAGGTTCTGTGATTGATTGAGTATCAGTCCTACATTATTTAGTTGCGCATATCACCATGGGCTTATTTGTCTCATGCCAGCGATAGCATAATTTATTGGTGTACGTCTCTGCGCAGGGGGTCAGAACTAAAATAATTGGAATAGCCTTGACTGCGTTGTACCAACGACATAAGCTGCACTATGTGAACAAAGCGCATTCGTTAGCCTTCGGCCTGACTACCGCCCAACTGCAAGAGTTGGCCAAACAGGCTGTCCGTGACGCCATAACCAAGAACGTTCAGGCGGGTGTTTCAACAACCGTTCTGCTCAACGGGCGTGTGCAATCGCTCGATGCAAGTGATCTACGACTGCAGTCGCTCTTGAACGAACGGGACGCGACTGGCCACGAGTCGTAGTGCGGAGGAACTTCATCTGGGCTGCTGTGCCCGTCATCGAAATCTCGAACTTCGTAGGGGTCATGGAGGCCGACCAGCTTTGACAACTGAGGTTGGCTCTGCGGGGGAAGCGTCCCGCGACTCCGAATTGCGGAATAAATGCTCCTATTTGGCGGTTCATATATCGGAGCATATAGGGGCAGCGGGCTACTTCAGGCTGATCTGAGCCATTAGCATTTCAGTACCTGAACGGCAGCAAACGCCAACACCACTCATTGAACTCCAACGTTGCTGACCGGCGGCTTCATCGTCGGAACCAGTCAGTCGAACGTGGAGCAGGCCAAGCAAATACCCGAACGACAGCTTATGCGCGCAGCGACAGACTCCTGTCAACCTTTCGCGGCTGCGAGTCAGCGTGCTTGAAAGCGGTAACTCAATTCGCCGGGTGGCGGGCAACGCGTGACTTGAATGGGCAAACGTCCGATCTGTGGCGGCTCACTCGCCATAGAAAATATCAACGCAAGGCTGAACGGGCGCAAGTTCGCCGGCACTGCCCGTGCCAACGTCTGCGACCAGGCTAAGAGCAAGGCGGGCGCACAACTTGAGCTTACAAGGGCGTTGCGAAAGTCTCCAAATGACGTAGCAGGCGTCGTACGAGCGGTTCGTATAGTGCTCATTCAAGCAGCCAACATTAGCGCCAGATGCTCTCAATGCCCAATCAAGCGGCTGACGACTTTGGAGACAGCGCTCAGGAGGGTCATGTCGTCGCCATCAAGGTCAGCTTGGCCAAGATGCTTCCAGAGGGCGATGGCCGAGCACATCAGCAGGATGGCGACTCCGGCCCATTGACAGGGCCAGATAAAGCGTTGCCACAGAACTTGGTCCAGCAATTGTGCAAAGACCTGGGCGGTGGGGCCCTTGAGACTGGCCTTCCGCTCAGCTGTCCAGGCCAACATGCAGGTCGGCAGCGCTGCATGGGGTGATCTCGGTTTTCGTGCAACATCCGAAGCGCTCCTCCAAAAATCCTTTTCCGACAACAAGTTAGGCGCACCGTATAGTGCTCTCCGCTGCGAAGGAGAGCACGGATGTCGAGCTACAGGTACAGGTTCGTCGGCTACGAAAAAATGCCGTCGGGGATGAACGCGGACGACGTCCAGTTGCATTGCCAACTATCAGACGAGCTGATCAGGGAAATCAGGAACAGCAGCTTCTTGAAGCGCTATCACCTGGGCCTGGCGGTGCAAATGTCTTTCCTTGCCCTGACCGGGCGGAATGCAGACGCTCGGCTCAAGATGCCCGCCCCAATGCTGAGCCTGCTGTGCAGTCAGTTGGGCATTCACTCAACCGCTATCGGCTCGCTCAAATCCCTGTACGCCAATGCCCAGCGGACACTGACCACCCATCGGGCCTGGGTGAGAGAAAAGCTGCTCTTCTCCAGCTATGACGAAGCTAACCACCAGCGCTTGTACGTCGCCATGTCCAAGCGTGCAGTCGACGCCTCCTCGGTTGACGAGTTGTTCACGTTCGCGCAGGAATGGCTGTTCGACAACAGGATTGTCTTGCCGAGTGACCGGGTAGTCCAGGACCTGGCCCGATATGCATTTCAGGTCGTAGAAAACCAAGCCTTCGTGATCATTCAAGCAGCAGTCACACCCGTACGCCTTCGGGTGTTGCTCAAGGTCATGCATGAGGAGAGTCCGATCCCAGGAATCTCACTTCTGGAGTGGCTGAAGCAGTCCGCCGGCAAGCATGGTGTAAAGGCGTTGAAGGAGGTGAACTCCCGAATCGAGACGCTCAAGACATTGGGTGTTCACCTCTGGAACCTGCAAGGACTGACGATCGGACGCATCCACGCTTTTGCCCAATCCGTCGTCAATCGCTCACCTTCAGAAACGGCCCGCAGGATCGAGAGCACTCGCTCGATTGAGATCGTGTGTTTCCTCAAGCACCTTCTGGGAGAGCTGAGCGACGAAGCGATCTTTCGGAACAATCGCCATACCGGTGACATTGTCCGGATGGGCACCAACCGAGTGCAGGCCAAGCAGGCACAGCGGGCGATGGAGTACCGCACCTCGATCAAGTCCATCCGAGACATTGCAGCGGACACCACGCGCGACGCGCAGTCACGGCTGTCTTCCATCATGGCCCTCGCAGATGACATGTTGGGCCGACCCCCCGTTAGCCGCGCCGAAATCGTCAGGAGAACTTTGACGGAGCAAAGCGCGCGGGTGCGCACCGTGCTGGACGGCATGGCGTGCCTTGAGCTCAAGGGAGACGCTGAGCACCGTGATGGGCGGTTGATTTCGGCACTTCGCGATCTGCGCGCCGCAGGCGCAAAGGAGCTGCCCACTGACTTTGATACCTCACTCGTTGATGCCAAGTGGCGTCCGCTTCTCGATGTTCCTGATCGCAAAGCCGCACTCAGAGCTTTTGAGGGGTTTGCTCTGACGCGTATTCGCAAGGGCCTGATCGGAGGTAGCCTGTATGTTGATTTCCACGCAGAAGTGACCCACTAACCCCCGGGATTTCCATCCAAACCTGACCCACGTACTAACCCTAACCTGCTGCTTTGCTGAGCAGCAGGAGACCAGGAGTGATAGACGTGGCAACACTGAGTGTCATCAGGCGCTGGGCCCTGCGAGAGCAGCTGTCCATCCGGGAGATCGCCCGCCGCACGGGCCTCTCGCGCAACACCATCCGCAAGTACCTGCGCGCAGGCGAGGCCGAGCCGCACTATGCCAAGCGGGTCAGTCCATCCAAGCTCGATCCCTTCGCCTTGAAGCTCGCCGGCTGGCTCAAGACGGAAGCTGGCCGATCCCGCAAGCAGCGGCGCACCGTCAAGCAGATGTACGTGGATCTGCAGGCGCTCGGTTATGGCGGCTCCTACAACCGTGTGGCGGCCTTCGCCCGCCTCTGGCACGAGCAGCGCCTTGTGTCACAGCAGACCACCGGCCGTGGCACCTTCGTTCCCCTGACCTTCGGCCCGGGTGAGGCCTTCCAGTTCGACTGGAGCGAGGACTGGGCTGTTCTCGCCGGCGTGCGCACCAAGCTGCAGGTAGCCCACTTCAAGCTCAGCCACAGCCGAGCGTTCTACCTGCGCGCCTACCCCCTGCAGACGCACGAGATGCTGTTCGATGCCCACAACCATGCATTCGTAGTCCTGGGTGGCGTGCCCCGCCGTGGCATCTACGACAACATGCGCACCGCAGTAAACCGGGTGCGCCGTGGCAAGGAGCGCGACGTCAATGTGCGTTTCGCCGCCATGGTCAGCCACTTCCTGTCCGAGGCCGAGTTCTGCAACCCGGCCTCGGGCTGGGAGAAGGGCCAGGTGGAGAAGAACGTGCGCGATGCCTGCCATCGCCTGTGGCAGGTAGTGCCGCCATTCCCAAGCCTGTCCGATCTCAATGCCTGGCTTGAAGAGCGCTGCGTGGCGCTGTGGCACGAGATCGAGCACGGCAAGCTGCCGGGCTCCGTCGCGGATGTCTGGGCTCAAGAGAAGGCAAGCTTGATGCCGATGCCCCGGCCCTTCGATGGCTTTGTGGAGCACACCAAGCGCGTCTCACCCACCTGCTTGGTCCACTTCGAGCGCAATCGCTACAGCGTGCCGGCGCCGTATGCCAATCGGCCGGTGAGCCTGCGGGTCTACGCCGATCGCCTGGTGGTCGCCGCCGAAGGCCAGATCGTGTGCGAGCATCAGCGCCTGATCGAGCGTAACCACCACGGTACGGGTCAGACCGTGTACGACTGGCGCCACTACTTGGCGGTGCTGCAGCGCAAACCAGGAGCTTTGCGCAACGGCGCCCCATTCCTGGAGCTACCAGCGGCCTTCAAGCGACTGCAGGCCACCTTGCTCAAGCAACCCGGCGGCGACCGGGAGATGGTGGAGGTACTGGCACTGGTGCTGCACCACGATGAACAAGCTGTGCTCGCTGCAGTGGAGTTGGCACTGGAGTCAGGGGCTGCCAGCAAGACCCACATCCTGAACGTGCTCCACCGCCTGCTGGACGGTAAGCCCGCCCCAGCACCGGTCACATCGCCGCAGGCCCTCAAGCTGGCGGTGGAACCCCAAGCCAATGTGCTTCGTTACGACCAATTGAGGGAGGTGCGCTATGCGTCATGACCCTGCCATCGCTTCCATCGTGATCATGCTGCGCGAGCTCAAGATGCACGGCATGGCCCAGGCAGTTGCAGAACTGGCTGAGCAAGGTGCACCGGCCTTCGATGCGGCGCAGCCCATCCTGTCCCAACTGCTCAAGGCCGAGACCGCCGAGCGAGAGGTGCGCTCGGTGGCCTACCAATTGAAGGTGGCCAGGTTCCCGGCGTACCGGGACCTGGCTGGGTTTGACTTCGGCCACAGTGAGGTGAACGAGGCACTGGTACGCCAGCTGCACCGCTGCGAATTCTTGGAGAACGCCAACAACGTGGTGTTGGTGGGTGGCCCGGGTACGGGCAAGACCCACATCGCCACAGCCCTCGGGGTGCAAGCCATTGAGCACCATCACCGCAGGGTGCGGTTCTTCTCCACGGTGGAGCTGGTCAATGCACTGGAAGAGGAGAAGGCCCAGGGCAAGCCGGGGCAGATCGCGCACCGCCTAGCCTATGCCGATCTGGTGATCCTGGATGAACTGGGCTACCTGCCATTCAGCACGTCAGGAGGAGCCTTGCTGTTCCACCTGCTGTCCAAGCTGTACGAGCGCACCAGCGTTGTGATCACCACCAACCTGAGCTTCAGCGAATGGGCCAGTGTGTTCGGGGATGCCAAGATGACCACGGCACTGCTGGACCGACTCACGCATCACTGCCATATTCTGGAAACGGGTAACGACAGCTACAGGTTCAAGAACAGCTCCGCACAGCAACCACCACAGACCACCAAGAAGGAGAAGGCGACCAAGAACTTATCCACAACGTGAGCGTGAAGCTCACGAACCAGGGTGGGTCAAGATTCGATGGAAATGGTGGGTCAGCTTTGCGTGGAAATCAACATTTCTTCGATGTACAGCGGTGATAGGGGGTGCTTCGTAAGTTCGGAGGCTTCTATGATGCGGGCCAGTTGCTCTAAGAGAGGTGTTCAGTGCCAAAGACGCTGAGTCAAATGAAGAAACGCCTGGAAGAGGCAATGAGCCAGGCCGACGATGCGGAGGAGATCATTCCTCTGATAAAGAAGGCTATTGCTCAATATGAGTTGATGCCCGGCGATCTGTTTGATCAGTCCCATCAAGCCCCCAAGTTGACTACTCAAAAACACCTGAAGACGCCAATTGCGCGGCCACAGGTGTCTTCGTGAACATCTTCACGCGGAACGCCCGACGCTAAGTCGATTGGTAGGGCATTGTGGGCGACTGGGGAATCCTCTCGAGACGTTCCCCCAATGCAACCCGTTGATCCGCAAGAACAGATGGCCAACTCGCGAGGGGAACCTGCCACCCTGTCTGCACAAGCCGGATGGAGTAAAGATGGGCCAGACCGGCAAGATCTATTCTGAGGACCGTAGGCACCAGCACTGCCCTGTTGCGTAGATCACAAAAGAGGCTATGGGGGGCGGCTTGTCTGCTCTACTGGCCCAATGAGTTCGCGTGGCTTACGTCACTCGACGGTTTGAGTCGCCTCGGGGCGATTCATATATGAGAATATTTGGATTACATGCACTGAGTCATTCCTGCGATAAGGCCGTCACTCAGAAATGAGTAACTACAACTCTTTCAACAGCTTTGCCTGAAATAGGGGATTGCATGACAGTCGCAATTCTTCAACATCTCACACATCGAAGTAGCGTCATGGCCGAATGCTACTTCGCTTGGAGATTGCCGTCCTGTCCCGTTCTCTCAATTACTCGTAAAGCAAAAAATCACGACAATGCAGTTGATCATGAATTCCAAAGTTGAATTGAGCGCTGATGAGTTTTTTGAGCAATGGCTAGTACATTGCTCAAATGATGACCAACGGGCCATCAACGACTTTGATTTCTACAGGTACTTTTGGACCTCCTGGACCAAATTTTTGGCAAAAGTTGGGGACCCTGATAACCCGAGATGGGTTCACTGGACTGATGCTGACCCTGTGCTGGTCAAGCGTTATCTGAATGGTGGGATCAAGGTGCGCGGGAGTGGCGTCAAGATCAGCGAGATCACCGAACGCCGGTACTGGCGCCTGCTGGAACGGGTGTATGACTACGCCATGGAACGCGGGCTGGTTGCAGCAAATCCAGCAGCGGCCATTGCCGAAAAAGAAAAGCCTCCTTCCGAAGATCCGAAGGGGGCCATCCTTTCACCTGTGGTCTGGGAGCAGTCCATCAAGATGCTTCGGGAAGACTCGGGTGAAGCCTTGAATCTGAAGGCCAGCGACATCCGCAACCGCGCGCTCTTGCTGGTCCTTTTTGAGTTGGGGTTGACCTCGGCGGAAGTCCGCGCGCTCTCGCACGAATCCTTCGTGAACGGCAGGGGAGGGAAGGGTGCCTCGATCCGCATCACCTCGGGTGGCGTCAACCAACTGCGCACGATGGTCGTGTCGGATGAGGTGCGTTCGGCCGTGGCATCGTGGCTGCAGGTGCGTTCGACGGCTGGCAAACACGCGATGACGCCAGCTCTTTTCAGCTCGCAGACTGGCAAACCAATGACCGACGAAAACCTGCTGGTGCTGGTTCGCGCGCACCTGCTGGCCGCCAGTCGGGCCGCTGGCCAGGGTGATCCGGTTCGCGCTGGGCCACAGATCGTCAGGAACACCAGGCTGGTGCAATGGATGCTGTCTGGCATGCCCCAGCCGGAAGTGGCACTTCGCGCCGGTCTCAAGAACGTCCGGGGGCTCTTGCATTTGCGCCAGCATTTGCCGGATGGACCGCGCCTGGAACTCGCGCGCGCGTCCAGCCGAAAGGACGACGAACCGCTGCGCCCAGCCTACGCGTAGCTGCTCTCGGGGTGATCCGCTGGGGCTCAACCATGGGTCTTCACCCTGAGCACGGGCAACACGCCCGATCTCGGCATTCAGTCATCCTGGAAACGCTGGCGCCCACTGGACTATCCCTTCGTCCTCTGGGCCCAGTCAATTTCGACATAGGATCACCACCATGGGTCGCGGGCCAAGGCCTGCACATGGCATTGATCGGGAGGCTTGAGTGAGTGCAAGAGAGAGGGTAACGCGCAACACCCACGAGTTCTGGAAGGCGACGTGCGGCATCGACACCCACGCCAGGGGCTCTGGGAATGCTCGCAACGACACACCGTGGGTCGCCTTCACGGCGGATCGGAAAGCTCTGGTTTGCACGGTCTGGGAAGACCAGATCGCCAAAGTCGTTGATCCCATCGACAACCGAACCCGCAGCTTCGTGATGCTCGGCGGGAAATCGACAAAGTGGAAGGGCGGGGCGGTCAAGCGGGGACGCGAAGCGGAAACTGCCATAGACGAGGCCTTGAATTTGCGCGTGCCAGTCTTTGGTTTCCGCGCGGTGGCGTCTGGGGACGATCCCGCCCACATGACCCGCCATGTGAAGCACATCAACCTCGATAATGTCTCTATCCTCAAGCCTCACTTTGGACTCGCCGTCGATAACCCACGAGAGCGCCTGGGCCTGGAAAAGAAGCTTCAGGACCTTTGGAAGAGCCCGGACGTTGATGCCCTCAATACGGCAACTCTCTTCGAACTGGTGGAGGCCACCGGCAATGTGCCCGGTGCCGACTGGAACCCTTTGCTTGCGCCTGCTACGGGGACCGACGACGCTGCAGGGCTTCGCGGCAATGCGCTTGCCGCGCGCATCGTGCTGCCCTACCTGGTAGAGCACGTCCGCAGGCAGACCGATGGTATCATCGTGCCTCTCACCTACTCCGATGTGGCCAAGTTACTGGGCAGGGTGAAGGCCGATGGCAATGCCTATGCTCAAGGCATCGGAAATGTCCTCGGCGAAGTGACTAATCTGGTTGAGGCGGGTACCCGCGATTGGCCTGAGGAACTTCGCCCCCCTCACATCACCTCCATGGTGGTCGCCAAATCGGGGGCCACTGCCGGTCTCCCCAGCGATGGCGTCAACGGCTACTGGCCCGGATTCGAGGCGCTGACACCGGCTGAAAAACGGGCCAAAGTGCGCGATGAATTCGACCGCATCCTCGCCTACGGTGATCGATGGCTCCAGGTCCTCGAAAGCGTGGGCCTTGGCTCCGCAGCATCGCCGGCAGACCCCGATTCAGGCAACGGCAAAGACAAACGCTACGGCTGGGGTGGCGGCGAGTCCGAGGAGCACAAGCAGCTGCGCCTCGATGTCTTGGCCAGGCCGGAGCTGTTCGGCCTGCAGAACACGCGCCACGCGGAGACGGAGTACCCGCTCTTGTCGGGTGATCGCCTGGACGTATTTTTCCGAACGGAGGCACGTTTGGTCGGCGTCGAGGTCAAATCCATCCGGTCGGCAGACGATGACCTGGAACGTGGCATCTACCAGTGCGTGAAGTACCTGGCCGTCATGCGCGCTCAGGCGTTGATCCACGAGCCTGCGGGCACAGAGATCCAAGTCACGGCGGTACTGGTGGTGCAAAAGCAGCTCCCAGCTGACCTGGAGGAACTCGCCACGAAGCTGGGCGTGAAATGGATGGTGCTGCCTCCTGGCCATTTTGCGCAGGCCACCCCAGATTGAAGCCTCAGACGCTCGACTTGAGCTTTTCCGCCACCCTGATGCGCTCGGACATGTCGGCTTTCACATAGATGGCGGTGGTGTTGATGTTCTTGTGTCCCAGCAGCCCCTGCACCACGCTGAGATCTCCTTCGGAGGACTTCAGCGCCTTGTGCGCATAGGTGTGGCGAAGCCAGTGGGTGGAGGCCCGCATGAAAGGGCCCTTGCCCTCGCCCGGTTTCTCACCAGCGGTGGCAGAGCACATCGCAAAGAATCCTTTGAGGATCTGATACAGCATGTGAGCGGACAAGGCGCCGTTCTCGTTGACGGTGTACTTGAGCTGGCCTGCCACGGATATGCCCTCGATCTCAATCGTCGGCAGCGCTTTGACCTGTGATGCCAGGGCTTTCTCGTCGCGTTCCTTCTTCAGCTTCTTGTCTTTCGCCCAGATCCACCGGTCATCCAGCACGCCAATCAACGGCTGGTCCTCGGGCTTGACGTGAGAGAAGTATTTCAGCCTGCCCTGGTTCAGCAGCTCCTCACGATCCCTCCGGTGCTCGCGCAAGGCCTCCATGGTCTCGGCGTTCAAGGGCACTTGGCGTTTGCGCTTGCCCTTGCCCAGCACCTGCAGCACACGCGCTTCAGAACCAGGTTCCAGCGCTCGGTCGGTTTGTACGTGGGACCACCGGGCCTGCGCCACCTCCGCACGGCGAAGACCCGCGTTTTCGAGGAGCCGGAACAGGGCGCGCAGCCGCCGCTTGGGAGCACCATCGGGCAGTTCTGCGAACGTGTTCCCCACCACCTCCAGGTCGGCTTTGGTGAACGAGCGGAATACGTCCAACGTCTCTTCTTCGCGCTTTTTTCCGTGGACGGCCTGGGCAGCGTTGCCGTCGATGTATCCCGATTCTTTCCAGTGCGTGTACATCTTGCGCACTGCGGCGAACGTCACGTTCAGGCTCACGGAGTTCAGGGGCCCGCGCAGGGGCCTCCAGCCGGTGGTCTTTTTCTTGGGCGAGCCTTTGTCTGCTTGAACCCAGTGAGGAGGCGGGGCGATCAAAAAATCCTTGAAGGCAAAGAAGTCGGCCTCGTCCAATGAAGAGAGCGCCTTCTTGCGCTCATGAACGGACCAGAGGATCAAGCGCTCGATGGAGCGCTGGTACGCCTCCTGGGTGAATGGCGACAGGTCCTTGATCTTGAGAAACCACCCCCTCACGGCCTCCAGGTCGTTGGTGGCACTCATCGTGTTGACCCCGTGCTTGCGAAACGTGCCCTTGGTTCCCATCAGATCTGCAGGCCACTTCATCGAGGTCAGCGGCTGCAGGGCGTTTTCATCCGAAACCTGCACTTCGGTGGAGGTGGCGTTGGCGGCGACCAGGGCGGGGAGCTGGGACAGGCCTTCGGCGGGCGCCAGGTTCCAGCGCAGAATCCACGCCAACAGGTTGTCCGCCCGCTTGACCCCATAGCCAGGCAGGGCGTCGTACCAGGTGGCGCCTTGCAGCGACATCCAGTCCACCAGGTTCCCCAGCGTGATCACACCGGCTTTGCGCAGCGCCTGCATCTGGGCGGCCGACATGATCACCCACTGCTCCACGCGATGGGCGCGCTCGGGCTTGGTGCCCAGATGTTCATCCAGCCAGTTGATCGCGTTCAGCACGTCCTTCATGCGCTCGGCCGCGCTGCGGGCCTGCTCCAGATCCTGCACCGGCTCGACCGGGATCACTGTCGGCACGTTGGCCAAGGTGATCTCTGCCTGTGCCGGTGAAGCCGTGGCCACGGGAGGGGTGAGGGCGGGAAGTGGGGCTTGGGCGGCTTGGGCGGCAGCTTCTGCTTCCTGCAGCGCCTCCTGGTGCCGCTCGATCAGCTCCGCTTCAGAAAACATGCCTTCGTCAAACTGCGCCGCAAACTCCTCCAGCGTCGGCGGCTGGGGCGCCTGGACTGCCACCGGCTCGGCAACGGACTGCGCTGCAGGGGCCGATGGCTGGGCACCGGGCTCACTGGCCGGAATCCGCGGTGCCTCCAGCACAATGGTCTGGTGGTCCCTGAGAACCCTCACCATAGCGCGGGCCTCGTGCGACTGCGCTATGCCGTTGGCTGCAGCCTCGATCCGGTCCAAAAGCTCCTGGTATCTCTTGATCAGCGCTGGGAGCTCGGGCGCGCGGCCTGGCCAGAGCATGTACTGGCGGGCGGCGACCGTGAGATCCACCCCTTGGGCAACCGCCCGCAGCATGGCAAACTCATCGGCCGTGGCGCTGCTGTCGTGGGCGATCTTGGTGCGCGAACCTGGTGGCCGACCGCGCCGCCGCGCTGTCTTGGCGGGTTGCGCGGGCTCCAGCGGCTGGCCACCGTCAAAATCCGCGACCGCGAGATTTCCGGGGCCGTCGATGGGGCCGGTGTCGGCGGGCGATTGACCCGCAGGAATTTCGGGCGTAGATTGGGCCATGACTATGAAAAAACCGATTGTCTTGAACGTTGGCCAGCGGGTCCAGCACCGGGCCAAAAGGTACAACTAAGCGAAAGAGGAGCCGGAAAATCCCCCTCCTCTATTTTCATGCCTTATTTGAAAGACCTTAACGTGCTGCACCGGCTGCTGGACGGCAAACCTGCGCCGGCACCGGTCACATCGCCGCAGGCCCTCAAGCTGGCGGTGGAACCCCTGGCCAATGTACTTCGCTATGACCAGCTAAGGGAGGTGCGCTATGCGTCATGACCCTGCCATCGCTTCTATCGTGATCATGCTCGCGAGCTCAAAATGCACGGCATGGCCCAGGCTGTCGCTGCGCTGGCCGAGCAAGGTGCACCGGCCTTTGATGCAGCACAGCCCATCCTGTCCCAACTGCTCAAGGCCGAAACCGCCGAGCGGGAGGTGCGCTCGGTGGTCTACCAATTGAAGGTGGCCAGGTTCCCTGCGTACCGGGCCTGGCTGGGTTTGACTTGAGCCACGGTGAGATCAACGAAGCTCTGGTGCGTCAGTTGCACCGCTGTGAATTCTTGGAGAACGCCAACAACGTGGTGCTGGTGGGTGGGCCGGGGACGGGCAAGACCCACATTGCCACAGCCCTCGGGGTGCAAGCCATTGAGCACCATCACCGTAGGGTGCGGTGCTTCTCCACGGTGGAGTTAGTCAATGCGCTGGAAGAGGAGAAGGCGCAAGGCAAGTCAGGGCAGATGGCCCACCGGCTGGCCCATGTGGATCTGGTGATTCTGGACGAGCTGGGCTACCTCCCGTTCATTGCATCAGGAGGTGCCTTGCTGTTCCATCTACTGTCCAAGCTTTACGAGCGCACGAGCGTTTTGTTCACCACCAACCTGAGCTTCAGAGAATGGGCAAGCGTGTTCGGGGATGCAAAGATGACCACGGCACTGTTGGACCGACTCACGCATCACTGCCATATTCTGGAAACCGGCAACGACAGCTACGCACCTGGTGCGTTTGAAGCCGCGCGTGCCGGTCAACATGCCAGAACCTTCCTGGGTGACTGGCGCGGCAATCTGATTTGTGACGACTACGCCGACTACAAGGCCAGCTTCGGCTAGGGCGTGACAGAAGCGGGATGCTTGGCTCACGCCCGGCGCAAGTTCTTCGATCTGCACGCGGCCAACAAGAGCACGATCGCCGAGTTCGCACTGGCGCAGTTCGCGCGGGTCTACTAGATCGAGCGGGCCGTCCAAGACACACCAGCACCTCAACGGCTACTGGCTCGCCTGCAGCACAGCTGGCCGATACTGGACGCCTTACACCAGTGGATGGTGTTGCAGCGTCAGCAGGTGGCCGGCAACTCGGCCACGGCCAAGGCGCTGGACTACATCCTCAAGAGCTGAGCGGCGTTCACGCGCTTTGTCGATGACCCGTAGCTGCCAGCGGACAACAACTGGATCGAGAACCAGATCCGGCCCATTGCCATCGGAAAAATCAACTGGTTGTTCGCCGGCAGCCTGCACGCGGGCCAGCGGGCGACCGCTGGTATGAGTCTGATCCAGTCGGCACGCATGAGTGGGCGCGACCCGTACGCGTACCTCAAGGAATTGCTGACCCGGCTGCCCACATACAAGGCCAGCCGGATCGACAAGCTGTTGCCGCACCGCTGGCAACCGGCGGGCTGATCCCGGCCATCGACGCCATCGGCTCTGTTCATCGGGTGGCTATCTTGAGCAGCAGCCCTGGGGAGACCTTCCAGTTCTGGCCTTCGTCGTTGTGCACGCTGGCGGTCTTCATGTTCAGGCGCAGCACGATGCCGCTCTTGACGCTGCCATCGCTGGCCGTGAACTGAACCCGGTCAAGGCCGTGGTGATTCCCTCGCGGGCAACGAACAAGCAGTCGCGCGATTTGTACAAGGCGCGTCATTTGATTGAGAACTTCCTTGCGCGCTTGAAGCAGTACCGTGGCATAGCTACGCGCTACGACAAGACGGCTCGTAACTTTCTGGGGATCATTCACCTGGCCGCATCCGTGGTGTGGCTGATGTGAGTCGTACCAACCCCACGCCAGCCTCAGGATTGATTGATGACACGCCTTAGTAGTCCAAGTTTTCGTCCCCCCTCCCGAGGTCTGCACTATCGGTTGTTCTCGACAGTGTCGGGGAGGCGACACGGTTGACCTGAATCGAGATAACCGATTGCCTCAGGTCGCGTCAGTGGTCATGGTGTCGTCGTGTTCGCCAATATACGGCGCAGATCCCGGACGAACTGGAGCCGTTCGGCTAAATCGTGGGGCCGGTGAAGGCTGCAGCACGCCGTCTTGCTCAAAGAACGTTTCGCGCGCCGCGTTGTGCGGATGGCGCGCAGCCTCTTCGAGCGTCAGGACGGGTGCAAAGCACACGTCCGTCCCCTCCAACAGCGCGCACCAGTCCTCGCTCGGTTTAGACAAAAAGATCTCTGTGAGCCTGCGCTTGAGTTCAGGCCATGCGGCGGGATCGCGCTGGCGCTGGAAAGCGGGATCGTGGAGACCAAGCTTCTCCAGCAGCAGCATATAGAACTGGGGCTCCAGGGATGCGATCGAGATCCACTTCCCGTCAGCGCACTCGTAGGTGTCGTAGAAATGCGAGCCACCGTCGAGCATGTTGGACTGTCGGTCGTTTTGCCACATGTTAGCCGCCTTGAGTTCGCAGACGATGGAGGTCAGCAGGGCAGCCCCGTCGGTGATCGCGGCATCGACCACCTGGCCGCGCAGCGATGTGCGCGCCTCTAGCAAAGCGCAAACAATGCCGAAGGCGAGCATCATGCCGCCGCCGCCCAGGTCGCCGACCATCGCCGGCGGCGCCACCGGGCCGCCTTGCGAGCGGCCGATCAGGCTGAGTGCGCCCGACAACGCGATATAGTTGATGTCATGCCCGGCTGCCTGCGCGAGCGGGCCGTCCTGGCCCCAGCCGGTCATGCGGCCATAGACCAGACGCGGATTGCGTGCCAGCAGCACATCCGGCCCCAGACCTAGCCGCTCCATCACGCCCGGGCGGAAACCTTCGATGATGGCGTCGGCTCCGTCAATCAGCTCCAGGACCCGCTGCACGTCCTCGGGCGACTTCAGGTCAACCGCGATCGAGCGCCGGCCACGGTGCAGCACGCTGCGCCGGCCGCCGGCCAGGAAACCACCCTGTCCGCGGTCCTTGCCCTTGTCGGCCTTGCGGTCCAGGCGGATCACGTCGGCGCCCATGTCGGCCAGCATCATGGCGCAGAACGGCCCGGGGCCGATGCCGCCGAACTCGATCACTTTCAACCCCTGCAAGGGACCACTCATTTGTCGCTACTCCTGCAATCGAACTAACAAAACCACCAGCCAGCCGCCTGTTACCCCAGCCAACGCTTGCGCCGCTTGTAATGCTTGACCTCGCGAAAACTCTTGCGTTCCCCCTCGCGGTCCAGGCCAAGATAAAACTCACGCACGTCCTCGTTGTCGCGCAGCTCCTGGGCCTGCCCCTCCAGCACGATGCGGCCGCTCTCCATGACATAGCCATAATCGGCGATCTCCAGGGCCACGCGCGTGTTCTGCTCGACGATGAGCAGCGACAGTCCCTGCGCGCGCAGGTGATGCAGCACGGCGTAGACTTCCTCGATCATGCGCGGCGCCAGTCCGAGCGAGGGCTCGTCGATCAGCATGAGTTTCGGCTCGGCCATGATCGCGCGCCCGATCACCAGCATCTGCTGCTCCCCGCCCGACAGATAGCCGGCGGTGCGTTTTCGCAGCTCGGCCAGACGCGGAATCGCATCGTACACGTTGTCCATCGCCCGGTGCATCGATTGTGCTGATGAAAACATGTGGCCGCCGATGATGAGGTTTTGCTCGACCGTCATGTGCTGCAGCACGCGTCGGCCTTCCATCACATGGACCAGACCTCCGCGCACCACAGTCGCCGGGTCGTGCCCTTGAATCGGCCGCCCATCGAAGGTGATGACCCCGCCCGAAACGCGGCCGTCCTCCGAGTCGATGACGCCGGAGATGGCCTTGAGGGTCGTGCTCTTGCCGGCACCGTTGGCACCCAACAATGCCACACAGCCTCCGTGGGGGATCTGCATGGACACGCCCTTGAGCGCCAAGATCACCTCGACGTACAGTACCTCGACGTTGGACAGCGTCAACACCGCCGGAGTGGCGGCCGCTTGAGGCGCGGCACGCTGGTCCGGAGCCGCAGCAAGGGCTGGACTTACCATTTTGGCACCGTTGGCACGGTCACGTCGCCTGCCGACCGGAACACCTTGCCATCCTTCATCGTGGCGATGTTGACCTTGGCCGTGCCGGTGGGGAAGGGCGTGTCGCTGTTGAAGTCCACGCCAGGCAGTATGCCCATCAGGTCGTTGCCGGTGAACTGGCTTGCCAGCAGCGTCTCCCGCACGGCTTCGCCTGTGACTTTGCCGACGCCTTTGGACTTGATGGTGGCCTCGATCGCGCGCACGGCCACGATGGTTTGGCCCAGACCCATGACGGTCATCGCATTCCAGGTCGATTTCAGACCGTACTTTTCCTGCAGCAGCTGATAGAACTTGCGTGCCGTTGTGTCGCTTTCGCTGGCGTCGGCAATTGCGCCCACTTCGAAGTCGCCGGCAAAGCCGTTAGGATCACCAAGGGCCTTGGACGATCCAGCCAGGCCGTTGTGCAGCGATAGCATGATCGGGATGTTCTTGCCCAGCGCCTGCAAGGCCCGTTTGGTCGCCACGGCCTGCGCCGTGTTGGTCTGGATCACAATCACATCGGTGCCCGCGTTGACCAGGCGGCGCACCGCCAGGGTTAGGTCAGTTGGCTGCACTTCGGTCCAGATCGCTTCGACGAAGCTGGCCTTGTCGGGGTTGGCCTTGGTGTAGCTTTGCAGGCCCTTGGCCATGTCGGCGTAGGCGGGCGTGGCTTCGGACGTGATGATTGCCACCTTGACCGGGCGCTTGCCCTCGAGCTTGGTGGCGCGGAACCACTCCAGGAAAGCGGCCGCCTCATGCGGGTAGGTGGGGCGCAGGTTCAGGGCCCATTGGTTGGGCTTCCAGCCGAAGCCGTAGGCCGCGGTGCCAAGCAGCATGACTACCTTGTCTTCCGGCAGGCGCTGCTGCAGCGCGGCCGCATCCGGGCCGCCAAGGCCTAGTACAAGCGCGGGTTTCACTTCGGCCTTGATGCCGGGCCATAAGCTGGCGGTTTGCGCCACGTCGTAGCGCATGTCATAGGTTTTAACGACGATTTGCGCATTGAGCTTGCTGCCCACTTCCTTGTTCCACCATTCGATCACGGCGAGTCGCCCGCCCTGCATCTCGGGCATGACGTTGGCGTAGGGGCCGGCGAAGTCCGCAAAGGCGGCAACGTTGATCGTTGTCGTCTGCGCAGAGGCTGTCGCGTTTAGCAGCAGACCTGCTGCGAGAGCGGCCGTGAGTTTGAAAAAGGTATTGCGCTGCATGCTTGTCTCCAGGTAGTGGTGGTGAAGGGAAAAGGGACCGGGGGATTGCGACTCGCTGTGGTGAGCGTGTTCAGTGGTGAAACGGCCAGAGCCGGTAGTTGGTTTTCAGGATGTTCCAGCGGTGCATCAGGCCTTTCGGTTCAAGCAGCAGGAACAGTGTGATGATCAGGCCGAGAAACACATTCATGCTGGCGAAGATCAGGTCGCTACTCAGGCTGGGAATGCGCTCGATCAGGTCGGGTCCGAGACTGGTGATGAGCTCTTGGACGCCACGGATGAGCACGGTGCCGATCAGCGCACCCACGATCGAGCCGAGCCCGCCGACGATCATCATGGCGATGAACCAGATCGAGTTGAACAGCGTGAACTGATCGACCGAGACATAGCGCACCTGGTAGGCCCACAAGGCGCCGCCGATGCCGGCGTAAAAAGCGCCAAGAACGAAGGCGCGCGATTTGGCCCCGGCCACGTCGATGCCCATCATGCCGGCGGCCACATCGTCGTCGCGCACGGCGACGAAGGCGCGTCCGTGACGGCTGCGCAGGATGCCGAAAGCGCCGAATACCATCACCATGGTGACGACAAGAAACAGGTAATACAGCGAACGATCGGTGTTGAACAAAAATGTGCCCAGCCGCGCCGGCTCGAGGCTGAAGCCATTGACGCCGCCGAGCCAGGAAGAGGGCAGGTTCAGCACCATGAAGTGAAAGATGAACTGGGCCGCGATGGTGGTCAGCGCCAGGTAAAAGCCCTTGATGCGCGCCGCCGTCAGGCCGAACAGCCAGCCGGCCAGCGCCGCCATCAGGCCCGCCACCGGCACCGCAACCCAGAACGGCAGCCCGGCCTTGACCTCGACCACGCTGGCGGCGTAGGCGCCGACGCCCATGAAGGCGGCTTGGCCCAGGTTGATCTGGCCGGCGTAGCCGGTGGTGATCTGCAGCCCGATCACCACGATGGACGTGACCAGCATCAGGTTGGCCACCGCGACCAGACGCGCCGAGGCGAACCAGGGGTAGATCAGCAGAATTCCGATGAACAGGGCCAGGCTGAGCCACTGGGCGCGTGTGCGGATCAGCGCGCGGTCGCGCGCATAGCTGGTGGAAAAAATGCCGGAGGGATCCATGGGTCAGACTCTTTCAATGCGTTTCCAGCCGAACATGCCGGTCGGACGAACCACCAGCACCACCAGCATGAAGATATAGGGGACGACGGCGGCGGCGTTGCCGCCGATCAGTGGGTCGATGTAGGCGGCCGTCAGCCCCTGCACGATCCCGACGATGATGCCGGCCAGCAGCAGGCCGCCAATGGATTCGAGCCCGGCCAGCAGCGCCACCGGCAGGGCGGCGAAGCCGATCTCGGAAGACATGAATGTCAGCGACTTGCCGCTCAGGTAAACCGTCGAGGTGATCACCGACAGCACCCCGCCCAGCGCCCAGGCGAAGGCGATGGAGCGGCGCACGCTGATGCCCATGGCCAGCGCGATCTGGTGGTCCTCGGCCACCGCCGACATGGCCAGTCCGGTGCGGCTGCGGTTGAAAAACCAGTGCAGCGCCACGGCCGCCGCCACCGCGATGAGGCCGCCGATGGCGAGCGGGCGCGGGATGATCATCTCGCCCAGGATGATGGGCGAGAGGGGAAAGAGGGCAGGGAACTGGCGCTCCTGCGGGCCCCAGATCACCAGAACGAGCCCGCGCATCAAGATCAGCAGCCCGATGGTCACCATGATCATGGAGAACACCGACTCGCCAATGAGGCGCCTGAACAACAGGCGTTCAATCGCCAGACCGATCAGCACAGAAATACCCAGCGCAGCGGGGACGCCGAGCGCCGGATGCATGCCGCGCGACTCGATCGCCCACCACAGCAGGAAGGCGCCCAGCACGATCATCTCGCCGATCGCCATGTTGAAGACCTTGCTGGCGCGATAGATGACGACAAAGCCCATGGCGACCAGCGCGTACAGCAGGCCGAGCAACGCACCGTTGATGGTGTAGTTGATGAATTCGATGATCATGGCGTTTAGGTTCCTTCGATGTCGGTGACCACGACAGTGGCTCGCAACACGCCCTGGCGGCCGTCCTGGTAGGTCACGGCGATTTCGCAGGCAATGTCGGTGGCGCCCGCATACAGGCCGTCAATGAGCGCCCGGTAGCGCACCTCGAGAAACTCGCGGCGCAACTTGCGAGTGCGGGTGAGTTCGCCTTCGTCGGGGTCGAGCTCTTTCGGAAAATTGGCAAAGCGCGCCACCCGCGAGCTTTCGGGCAGCAGTTGGTTGATACGCCGGATTTCCCCCTGCACCAGTTGGCGCACCTCGGGCCGCTGCGACAGATCGGTAAAGGTGGAGAACGCGATGCGCCGCTCCTCGGCCCAGCGGCTGGTAACCGCCATATCGATGTTGATCAGCGCGCCAACCCAGGGCCGGGTGGCGTCGCCCAGCACCATCACGTCCTTGATGAAGGGTGAAAAGCGCAGCCGCGTCTCGATGAACTGCGGCGGATACAGGTGACCGCTGGCGAGTTTGACCAGGTGTTCCACGCGGTCGAGATACACGAGTTCTCCGCGCTCGGTCTTGCGCACTGCGTCGCCGCTGACGTACCAGCCGTCGCGTTCGATGGCGGCGGTCTTGTCGGGCTTTCCCCAATAGCCCAGAAAGCCGGTGCCGCCGCGCAGCAGCAGCTCGCCGTTGTCCTCGATACGCGATTCCAGCGGTGCGCCGAAGGCCGGCTCCACATCCAGCAGCGGACCCACCGTCTCGAGGTCGTAGCGCTCGCCGCGGTGGCCGGCAATCAGGCCGAATTCGGAGCAACCGTAAATGTTGCGCAGTGGCACGCCCATGGCGTGGAATAAACGAAACACGTCGGGCGCCATGGCGGTGCCGCCAGAAACCGCGACATTGCTGCGAATAAAGCCGAACTGATCGCGCACCGGGTGCAGCGCCAGCGCTTCGGCCAGCGGCAGCAGCAGGCGCGACAGCCAAGGCGCCGTTCGCCCTTCGAGCCGCGCCACATGCACGTCGTGGCCGATGCGCATGCCCCAGCGGTAGATGCCGCGCGCCGCCCAGCTCGCGGCAAGCATGCGCGCCTCGATGGTGGCGGCAATGTTTTCCCACTGGCGCGGGCCGAACAGCACGATGTGTGGCGCGAGTTCGCGCAGGTTGGGCAAGACCTGGTCGGGACCTTCCGGGAAGTTGACCACCAGCGGCAAGGCCAGTCCGAGCGTCACGCCCAGCAATTGTTCGGTGATCCAGGCCAGCGGAGTGTAGGACATGTATTCCATGTCGGCTTGCAACGGCAACGCGCTCCTCATGCGCAGCGCGTTGTCCATCAACCAGCGGTGACTAATCATCACGCCTTTGGGCTTGCTAGTGGTGCCGGAGGTATAGGTCAGCAGCGCCAGATCGTCCGAGTGGCCGGCGTTGACTTCGCGTTCGAAGCGCTGCGGGTGCCGCTCGTGCTGGCGCCGTCCTTCAGAGGTCAAGGCATCAAAGGATTGCAGCAGCGGATGCCGGTACGACCACATGCCGGAGTTGTCCCAGTAGGCTATGCCCCGGATGTCGGGCAACCGCTCCAGCAGCGCGAGCGCCTTGTCGATTTGCTCCTGGTCCTGCGCGAAGATGAAGCGGGCCCGGGAATCCTCGCACAGGTAATGCAGTTCGTCGACGGTGGCGTCGGGGTAGACCGACACGGTTTTTGCGCCCAGTGACTGGGCCGCGAACAGAGCCCAGTAATGCTCGGGCTCGTTCTCGCCGATCACGATCGCGGTTTCGCCGCGCTGCAGGCCCTGCGCCGCTGCGCCAAGCGCAATGCTGCGCGTTCGGTCAAACACATCGGCCCACGTATAGCAGCGCCACACGCCTTTGCGCTTGACGCGTTGCGCCAGCCGCTTGGGATGCTCCTGGGCGTGGGCGAGCAACTTCTGTGGCAGGGTCGGTACGGATGCCGGGTTGGGGTGGACCGCGTTCATGCCGCAGCTCCCAGGTAAGCCTGGATCACGGCCGGATCGGCCTGCACCTGTGCTGGCGTGCCGTTGGCGATCATGCGGCCGAAGTCGAGCACCGCCACGCGGTCGGCCAGATCCATTACCACCCCCATGTCGTGCTCCACCAGCACCACCGGGATGCGCTTGGCCTCGCGCACGTCGATGATGAAACGGGCCAGGTCTTCTTTTTCTTCGGTGTTCATGCCGGCCATCGGTTCATCCATCAGTAGCACCTTGGGTTCCATCGCCAGCGCACGGCCCAGGTCAACGCGCTTGCGAAGACCATAACCGAGCGCGCCTACGGGCTGGTGGCGGATGTTTTCAATTTCGAGAAAGTCGATGATCTCCTCGACCGCTTCCCGGTGCAGGGTTTCTTCACGCTGCGTCCAGGGGAAGTAGAGAAATGCCTGCGCCAGACTTGAACGCATCTGGCTGTAGCGGCCGACCAGGATGTTGTCGATCACGCTCATGTTGGAGAACAAATGGGTGCCCTGAAAAGTGCGCACCACGCCGTCGCGCGCAATCTCATGCACCGCGCGGCCTTTGATTTCTTGACCACGATAGCGCACGCTGCCTTGTTGCGGGTGGTAAAAGCCGCTCAGCACGTTCATCAGTGAGCTCTTGCCCGCGCCATTGGGGCCAATGATGGCCAGCAGTTCATTGTCACGCACGTCTATGGCAACATCGGCCAAGGCAGTGACACCGCCAAAGCGCAAGGTGATGTCCCTGGCCTGAAGCACCGAAGCTTCACTGGACGGACTAATGGAGGGGGTGGGGGTCATGGGTCAGGAGAAGGCATTGATGCCGGTCAGGGCACGGCCAATGATGAGTTTCTGGATTTCGGTGGTGCCGTCGGGGATCGGCATCATTCGGGCGTTTCTGAATAGCAATTCAACGCCATAGTCTTTTGTGATGCCGTTGCCACCGTGAATCTGCAATGCCTTTGACGCGACGTTGACCGCCATCTCGGTCGCGTACCATTTGGCCATGGCGCTTTGCACCTCGCTTCGCACACCGTGGTCGATCAGGTTGAAGGCGCGATAGACCAGCAAGCGCGCGGCGTCGAGTTCGGTGGCAGCCTCAGCCAGCATGCCCTGGATCAATTGATGACCACCGATCGGCTTGCCATGCTGGCGGCGTTCCTTTGAGTAGGCCACTGCCTTGTCGAGCGCGGCCTGGGCGATGCCGATCGAAGTCATGCCCACCATGGGGCGCGCCTTTTCGAACAGCACCATGGTGTTCTTCAGGCCAGTGCCGGGTTTAATCATCATGTTCTCGGCCGGTACGCGCGCGCCGTCGAAGAACAGTTGTGCGGTTGACGTGCTGTTGAGACCCAGCTTGTCGATATTGCGGCTTTCGTAGCCGTGTTCGGCGCGGTCCACCAAGATCATTGAGATGTCTCCCGTGCCTTTGCTTGACGTGCGCACGATGACCATGCAGAAGTCGGAATAGTGGCCGTTGGAGATCCAGGTTTTTTCACCGGTCACGATGTAGTGGTCGCCGTCGCGCTGGGCACGGCAGGTCACCTCGGCCACGTTGGAGCCGACGCCGGGTTCGCTGATGCCGCTGCAGGCGATGATCTCGGCGCGGACCATGCGCGGCAGATACTTTTCGCGCATGGCGGTGTTGGTGCACACCTGTAGCGAGTAAGCGCCGAGCTGCTGGATCAGCAGCGAGATGGCCACGTCGCCGGAGATGCGCGCGAGTTGCTCGTACATCAACGCATAGGTGAGCCAGGGCATGCCGAGGCCCCCATGTTCCTCGGCGATGATGCCGTTGCCGCCCATGCCATAGGGCAACATCTTCTGGAAGATCTCGAGCATCAGCTCTTTTTCGATCAGCTTGTCGGGCTGGTGGCGCTCGACAATCGGACGCAATTCGTTTTCGAGAAAGCGGGTGAAGCCTTCGACGGCCATGCGCTGTTCTTCGGTGGGGAGAAAATTCATGATCGTGGTCTCGGTGGGGTGTCGATTTTGTTTAGCGTGTGCTCATGCGTGCGCCGGCATCAATGTGCAGACAGGTGGCGTTGATGTAAGGGTTTTCGACGATAGAGCGAATCAAGTGGGCCAGCTCGTTGGCTTGACCCATGCGCCGCGGGAAAAGAATCATGCGGTCAACGATGGCCTGCGCAACTTTCTTCGGCAGGCCCGCGACCATTGGCGTTTCGAACAAGCCAGGCGCGACCGCTACGCAGCGGATACCCAGATCGGCGAGGTCCCGTGCCACCGGAAGCGTGAGGCCGATCACACCTGCCTTGCTGGCGGCGTAGGCCGCCTGCCCCATCTGGCCATCTTGTGCGGCACCAGATGACAGGTTCACGATGACGCCCCGTTCATCGTCCTCATGTTCGTTGTGCGCCATCGCTACGGCGGCCAGGCGGAGCACGTTGAACGTGCCGGTGAGGTTGACCGCAATCACCTTGTTCCACAGTGCCAGGGGGAAGGGTTTTCCATCTGCCACGGTCTTGGCTGCGTCTGGCACGCCGGCGCAGTTGATACAGATGTGGATAGCGCCAAAACTGGCTAATGTTGCGTCGATACCCGCTTGTACCTGTATTTCGCTGGTGACATCGACCTGCGCGAACATTGCAGAACTGCCCAGTTCGGTGGCGACCTGCGTGCCTCGTTCGCTGTCGCAGTCAAACAGTGCCACGCGCGCACCGCCAGTGACGAAGGCTTCCACTACAGCACGCCCCAAACCGGATGCACCACCTGTGACGACGGCGACCTTGTCTTGTAAGTTCATCCTTCGCTCCCTCAGCGCCCGAGGATTGTGACGGCAGCCACGGCCTCTTCAATTCCGAAAAGGCCCCCACCGTTTTCTGCGATGGCAAGGCGGGCTCCTTGCACCTGGCGAGTCCCCGCTTCGCCGCGCAACTGCACGACCAGTTCGTGCAACTGACCCAGCCCGGTGGCACCGATCGGATGCCCTTTGGACTCCAACCCTCCGGATGTGTTGATGGGGATGCGCCCGCCGATAGTGGTGTCGCCGCGCTCGGCGAGCCGACCACCGTCGCCGAAATTGCAGAAGCCAAGGTTCTCGCTCTGCACGATTTCGCCGATGGCGGTGGCATCGTGCACCTCGGCCAGAGAGATGTCCTGCGGGCCGATGCCGGCGAGCTCGTAGGCGCGTCTGGACGCCTTGACGGTGATGTGCTGGGCCACGTCTTCCGGTTGGTGGATGGCGCCGGTGGCCACCACCGAGGCGAGCACTTTGATGGCGCGCCGACGGTCGGTCAGACGGGCCAGCGCCGCCTCCGAACAGACAATGGCTGCGGCAGCCCCATCGCTGATGGGCGCGCACATGGGTAGCGTCAGAGGATAGGTGATCGGTGGCGCGGCCAGTACCTCTTCGATGGTGTAGGCGTTGCGGTATTGCGCCAGCGGGTTGTGCACCGAATGGCCGTGGTTCTTGGCCGAAACGGCTGCAATTTGTCGCTGTGTGGTGCCAAACTCGCGCATGTGAAAGCGGCCAAAGGCGGCGTAGATGTCCATGAACAGGCTGTAGGGCGCTTTCGACGTGGAGCCATCGGGCGGCTCGATGCCGTGTCCCATTTGCAGCAGTGCGCGCTTGTTCTCATCAACCGTGGCCACGTCCCAGGCGCCGTCGAAGACGCTGAACATTTTGGCCTTGTCGGCGCAAAACATTTTCTCGGCACCAATGGCAAGCGCAATCTCGCCTGCACCCGAGCGCACATGCTGCACCGCCAAGTTGAAGGCCGAGCTGGCACTGGCGCAGGCGTTCTCGATGTTGAAGATCGGAATGGATTCGAAGCCCATCGTGCGCAATGCAATCTGGCCGCGGATCATGGTCTGGCCTTCGAGCGCGCCCTGGGTGGCGTTGGAGAAATACGCCGACTGGATGTCGCTGACGGACAGCCCGGCATCGGCCAGGGCGGCGTTCACGGCAGCGGCGGTCAGTTGCTTGATGTCGCGGTCAAGAAACTTGCCGGTCGGCGTCATGCCGACGCCGGCAATGTAAACGGTGGTTTGCGGGTTGGTCATGGTGATGTATCCGTTTAAGGCGTGGGTGAAATCAGTAGCCCTTGAAATCGGGCGTACGCTTGCCGACGAAAGCCGCGAGGCCCTCTTGGATGTCGTGCGAATGGCGGTGCGCGTCGAGCACAAGCCGCTCCAGCCGCAGTGCCGAGGCCTGTGGTTGCTCAAGACCGTCCGCGACGGCCTGTTTCATGCGGCGCAGCACCAGCGGGCTCTTGCTGGCGATGCGCAAGGCGAGTTTTTCGACCTCGGACACCAGCTCGGCGTCCGGCACCACGCGGTTCACCAGGCCCAGCGGAATCAGTTCACACGCGGGCAGGGTGTCGCCGGTGAACAGCAGGTATTTGGCGGCGGTGGCACCGATGCGCCTTGGCAGGATCGCCGCACCGCCCGCGCCCGGAAACACGCCGAAATTGGCATGCGCGTCGCCGATGCGGGTGCTGTCGGCGGCGATGATCAGGTCGCAGGCCAAGGCCAGCTCCAGCCCCCCGGCCATCGTCAGGCCGTTCAAGGCGGCGATGGTGGGCTTGGGGCACGCGCGCAGACGATTCATCATGCCGCCGACGAGATCGAGAAACTCACCCATCGGATCGCTCGGGCCGGGGTTGCCACCGCTGCTCTCGAATACGCCTTTGAGGTCGGCGCCAGCGCAGAAGGCGCGACCGGCGCCGGTCAGCACGATGACGCGGATGGCCGGGTCACGCTCGCAACGCTGGGTCGCCTCGCGCAATTCGGCGCACATCGTCTCCGACAGGGCATTCATCGCGTCGGGCCGGTTCAGCGTGATCCACGCCACGGAGCCGTGCTGACCGAAGTTGATCGTTGAAAAGTCTGGCATCGCGGGTTCCTCGTTCTTGGGCGGGTTTGAGGTCGTCATGGGGGTCAGCCGCGCAGCAGCTCTTCGGCAATAATCATCTTGCGCACTTCCGACGTGCCCGCGCCGATCTCCAGGATCTTGATGCAGCGGAACAGGCGGTTGATCTCCGACTCCCAGATGTAGCCGCTGCCACCGTGCACTTGCACTGCCTTGTTAAGCACGCGGTTGCAGGCCTCGCCCGCATACAGGATGGAGGCGGCGGTCAGCTTGTGGGCATCGCCGCGGCCACCGCCGCCGACTTCCAGATCATTGACCTCTGCCAGGGTGCGCCAGACCAGGGTTTTCATGGCCTCGATTTCGGTGTACATCTCGGCCAGCATGGCCTGGACCATCTGGAAACTGCCGATGGTCTTGCCGAACTGCACGCGCGTCCTGGCGTACTCGACGCTCAATTCGAGTGCCCGCTCAGAGATGCCCACGCACAAGCCGGCCACCAGCGCGCGCTCCAGATCGAGCCCGCTCATGACGATCTTGACGCCTTCGTTTTCCTTGCCCACCAGGTTGGCGGCCGGTACACGGCAGTCGTCGAACACCAGCTCGCCGGTCTGGCTGCCGCGAAAGCCCATCTTGATGAGCTTTTGCGCCACTTTGAAGCCGGGGAAATCCTTCTCGACGATGAAGGCCGAGATGCCCTTGGCACCCAACTCCGGCGCGGTCTTGGCGTAAACCAGCAGCACGTCGGCCACCGGGCCGTTGGTGATGTAGATCTTGGTGCCGTTGAGGATGTAGTGCTCGCCCTCGCGGCGCGCGCTGGTGCGCATGGCGCCCAGGGCGTCGGAGCCGGCGCCGGGTTCGGTAAGGCCGAGCGCGCCGATTCTCGTGCCGTTGCACAGGCCGGGCAGGTATTGGCGGCGTTGCGCCTCGTTGGCGTTACGGAAGATGTTGTTGACGCACAGGTTGTCGTGCGCCGCCCACGACAAGGCGATCGCGGGGTTCCAGCGCGCGAAGGCCTGGCAGATCAGACCCGAGCTGAACAGGTCCATGCCCGCGCCACCTTGCTCGGCAGAAACGGTGGCCCCCATGAAGCCAGCCGCGCCGATTTTTCGAAAAATATCCGGCGGCCACCATTCCTCGTCGTCCATGCGGCGCGAGAGTGGCGCGAATTCCTTGCGCGCGAACCTGTCGGCGGCTTCGAGCACGGCGCGATCGTCAGCGGAGAGAGAGAAATTACGAGGGGCGACCATGCTGGGTTACCAATCCGTGATGGGGTTGGGGCTCAATGGGCCCGAAGCGCGCTAACGCAAATTTACGTTGGCGAGATCCTTCTTAGGATGGCGCGAACTTAATGGGGTATTGTAAAACTGTCAAGCGTTAGGTAGGATTCGTGGCTGGACGTCTTATAAGACCATGCCGTTCGCGGAACGGTCGTTCATCAGCGTCAGCCGACGCTTCACCCCGAGGAGTTAGAGCCATGAGTCATAAAGTCATCGTTGCCGGCGTCGGTATGATCCCGTTCACCAAGCCGGGCGCCAGTGAGCCCTATCACGTGATGGGCGAGAAGGCCGTTCGCCAGGCCCTGGCCGACGCGCGCATCGCGTACCCCACGATCGAGCAGGCCTATGTCGGCTATGTGTATGGCGACTCGACCTGCGGCCAGCGGGCGCTCTACCTGGTGGGCATGAGCGGCATCCCTATCGTCAATGTCAACAACAACTGCTCCACCGGATCGACGGCGCTGTTCCTGGCGCGCCAGGCGGTCGAAAGCGGCGCCGCCGAGTGCGTGCTGGCCCTGGGATTCGAGCAGATGGCGGCCGGCGCCATCAAGGCCCAGTTCGAGGACCGGCCGACGCCGTTCGAGGCATTCGACCACGCCACCGCCGAGCTCGTCGGGCACCCGGAAATCCCCTTGGCCATTCGATACTTCGGCGGTGCCGGCAAGGCGCACATGGACAAGTACGGCACCCAGCTGTCGACTTTTGCCCACATCCGCGCCAAAGCCAGCCGCCATGCCGCCAACAACCCGCTGGCGCTGTTCCGCAAGGAGGTCTCGGTCGATGATGTGATGAACGCACCAGTGCTGTGGGAGGGCGTGATGACCCGCCTGATGGCTTGCCCGCCGACCTGCGGCGCCGCCGCGGCGGTGATCTGCTCCGAAGCCTTCGCCAGGAAGCACGGGCTCGACACGCGTGTTTCGATGGTGGCCCAGGCGATGACGACCGATTTCCACAGCACTTTCGAGTCGCACGACATGATGCGCGTGGTCGGTTTCGACATGGCGCGCGATGCGGCGCAAAAAGTCTATCAGCAAGCTGGCATCGGTCCGCAGGACGTGAATGTGGTCGAGTTGCACGATTGCTTCGCGCAGAACGAGCTGATTACTTACGAGGCGCTGGGCCTGTGTCCGGAGGGCGGCGCCGAGAAATTCGTGCTGGACGGCGACAACACCTATGGCGGCAAGGTCGTGACCAACCCGTCGGGCGGCCTGTTGTCGAAAGGGCATCCTCTGGGTGCCACCGGTCTGGCGCAATGTTACGAGCTGACCCATCAACTGCGCGGCACGGCGGACAAACGACAGGTCAAGGGCGCCCGTGTAGCCTTGCAACACAACCTCGGGCTGGGCGGTGCTTGCATCGTCACGCTTTACCAGGCCGCGTGAGCACCGGCGCGGAAAACCAGGAGCTGGAGTCCCATGATCGACAAGAAATTCATCGGTTACGAGGTGCCGCCCACGCTGTGGGATGTGGAGAAGGGGCGCATCCGTTTTTTCGCCGAGGTGATCGGCGTCACTGATCCGATCCACCTCGATGCCGCGGCCGCCAAGGCTGCTGGCTACCGCAACGTCGTGGCGCCGCCGACATTCATCTTTGGCGCCGAGAGCGATTCGGGGGTGCTGATGAAGCTGCTCGACACCCTCAAGATCGACCTGCGCAAGGTCTTGCATGGCGAGCAGCGCTTCGACTACCACGCTCCGGTGTGCGCTGGCGACACGCTGCGCTTCCAGACCCGGGTCACCGACATTTTCGACAAGAAGGGCGGCGCGCTCGAGTTTGTCGTCAACGACACGAAGGTCACCAATCAGGTCGGCGAGCATGTCGCCGACCTGCATTCGGTGATCGTCGTGCGCCACGCCTGAAGGAGTATTCATGAACATTCAAGTAAAAGCGATCGAGGTCGGCGACGACATGCCCGTGCTGGAACTGCCGCCGATCAACCGCACCACCCTGGCCCTGTTCGCCGGCGCGTCGGGCGACCACAACCCGATCCACATTGACATCGACTTCGCCCATGGCGCGGGGATGAAGGATGTGTTCGCGCACGGCATGTTGTCGATGGCCTACCTCGGGCGCGCGCTCACCGAATGGGTGCCGCAGCGCCAGCTCCTCAGCTATGGCGTGCGCTTCGCGGCCCTGACCCACCTCGGCGACCGCGTGCGCTGCAGCGGCAAGGTGGTCGAAAAGCTCGAGCATGCAGGCCGGCCCTGCGTGCGTGTTCAGATCAGCGCGACGAAGGCGACAGGCGAAATCACGCTGGCCGGCGAGGCGTTGGTTGCCTTGAACTGAGGCCGCCGTTTGGCGGCCCGGCTTTTTATTTCTTACCGTTGAACCACAAGCAAGGACTCATCTCATGAAAAAACTCGAAGGCAAAGTTGCCATCGTCTCCGGTTCCGGTCGCGGCATTGGCCGCGCCATCGCCATGAAACTCGCCAGCGAAGGCGCTAAAGTGGTCGTCAATGACCTCGACGCCGCCCCGGCCGAGCAGACCGCGGCCGACATCAAGGCCGCTGGCGGCCAGGCACTGGTCTGTGCTGGCAGCGTTACCGCTGATGGTTTCGCCGAGCAATTCGTCAAGACCGCCATCGACGGCTTCGGCGGCCTGGACATCATCGTCAACAACGCCGGCTACACCTGGGACAACGTGGTTCAGAAGATGACCGATGAGCAGTGGAACGCGATCATCGACGTGCACCTGACCGCGCCGTTCAAGATTTTGCGCGCCGCGGCGGAGTTCATCCGCGTCGCCTCGCGCAAGGAAGCCGAGGCCGGGCAGGAGGTGTTCCGCAAGGTGGTCAACATTTCGTCCATCGCCGGCACCGGCGGCAACGCGGGCCAGGCCAACTACTCGGCGGGCAAGGCCGGCATCATCGGCCTGACCAAGGCGCTGTCCAAGGAGTGGGGACGCTACAAGGTCAACGTCAACGCCGTCGCTTTTGGCATGATCAAGACGCGGTTGACCGAGGCGTCGGCCGGCGGCAACGCATCGATCGACATCGAAGGCCAAAAGATCAAGGTGGGTGTCAACCCTGATTTGCTGGAAATGATGGAGCGCACCATTCCGCTGGGTCGCAGCGGCACGCCCGAGGAGGCGGCCGGGTCGGTCTACCTGCTGTGCATTCCCGAATCGAACTACGTCAGCGGCCAGACGCTGATCTGCGGCGGCGGCATCTCGATCTAACCCGCAAGCGTATCCATAAAGGCCCACGATGGACATCGATTTCAGCCCAGAAGACCTGGCGTTCCAGCAAGAGGTTCGCGCCTGGTTCAAGGCCCACACGCCGCCCGAGCTCAAGCGCAAGACCGTCACTGGGGAGATGCTGCAAAAGGACGACATCGTTCAATGGCAGCGCCGACTCGATGGCCAGGGCTGGCTGGTCACCGGCTGGCCCAAGGAGCATGGTGGGCCGGGCTGGACGCCGACGCAGCGCTACATCTTCGACCTGGAGCGCGCGGCGGCCAGCGCGCCGGTGGGGCTGTCGATGGGCGTGATCATGCTCGGGCCGGTGCTGATCGCCTTTGGCACGCCTGAGCAAAAGGCGCAGTACCTGCCACGCATCCGCCGTTGCGAGGACTGGTGGTGCCAGGGCTATTCCGAGCCGGGCGCGGGCTCCGATCTGGCCAGTTTGAAGACCACGGCCGTGGCCGATGGCGATGACTACGTCATCAATGGTTCCAAGATCTGGACCACCTATGCGCATTGGGCGACGCACATGTTCTGCCTGGTGCGCACAGCCAGCACCGGCAAGAAGCAGGAGGGCATCTCCTTCCTGCTGATCGAGATGGACCGCCCCGGCATCGATGTCAAGCCCATCGTCTCGATCGACGGCGAGCACCATCTGAACCAGGTGTTCCTCACCGATGTTCGGGTGCCCAAGAAGAACCTGGTCGGTCGCGAAGGTCAGGGCTGGGACATTGCCAAGTACCTGCTCACGCACGAGCGCACCAGCATCGCTGGCGTGGCCGATTGCAAGGCGCATTTGGCCAACCTGCATGCTGCAGCAGCTGAGCGCCGCTCGGGTGGCCGAACGCTGATCGAGGACGCGGCGATGCGACTCAAGCTGGCGCGCGCCGAGATCGAACTGATGGCGCTCGAATACACCAACTTCCGCGTGCTGGCCGCCACCGCCTCGGGCAAGGCCCCGGGGCCGGAATCCTCGCTGCTCAAGACCATGGGCACGGCGGTGCAACAGACCCTGGCGGAACTCGACGTCGAAATCGCCGCCGAACAGGCTTGGCCCTGGCACGAGCAGGGCGAGTTTGGCCAGGGGCGCTATGCCCACGCGATGTCCCGCTATGGGTTCTCGCGCGCCGCCACGATTTACGGCGGCAGCGACGAGGTGCAAAAGAACGTACTGGCCAAGATGCTGCTGGCCGGCGGCGCGCGCTAGGCAATAAGGAACACGATGAACTTCGATCTCTCCGAAGAGCAAAATATGCTGCGCGACGCAGCGCAGAAATTTCTGCGTGCCGAATACCGTTTCGATGCGCGCAACAAGATCGTCGCATCCGAGGCAGGCATGAGCCGCGAGCACTGGCGGCGATTCGGCGAATTCGGCTGGCTGGGGCTGGGCCTGCCCGAGGCGCATGGCGGTTTTGGCGGCGTGGTCGAGCTGATCCAGATCGCCGAGGCGATGGGGGCCGCGCTGGTGGTCGAGCCCTACCTGGCCAGCACGGTGCTGGGCGCGCAGGCGCTGACGCGCGCGGGCAGCGCGGCGCAGCAGGCGGCCTGGCTGCCCGGTCTCGCGTCAGGCCAGCGCATATTGACATTGGCGCATGGCGAGGCCGATGCACGTCATGAACTCGGCTATGTGAGCACGCGTGCCATGGCCAAGGACGGCGGCTGGCTGCTGTCGGGCCGCAAGAGCGGTGTGCTGGGCGCCCCTTGGGCCGACGGCTTCGTGGTTGTCGCCAGAACCTCGGGCGCAACGGACGAGCGCCAGGGCATCAGCCTGTTTCTGGTCGACGTAAAAACGCCAGGCCTGCAAGTGGCGGGCTACCCGGCCTACGACGGCAGCCGGGCTGGCGACCTGGTGCTGGACCAGGTCGTGCTCGGGCCGGATGCGCTGCTGGGCGCCGAAGGCGCGGGTCTGGCGCTGCTGGAGCGGTTGGTTGACCTCGGCATAGTGGTCGCCTGCGCCGACGCACTCGGCGCGATGGGCGCGCTGCTGCGTAAAACCGGCGAGTACGTCAGCACGCGCAAGCAGTTTGACGTGCCCATTGCCAGCTTCCAGGTTATCCAGCACCGGCTGGTCGACATGTTCGCCGCGGTCGAGGCCAGCCGCTCCTTGCTGTTGATGGCGGCCTTGCATGCCGAGCATCCCGACGCGGCTACCCGCTCACGCGCGGTCTCGGCGGCCAAGTCGGCCATTGGCGAGCGCGCCCGCCATGTGGCGCAGCAGGCGGTGCAGTTGCACGGCGGCGTGGGCATGACCGAGGAGCTGGACATCGGCCACTACTTCCGGCGTTTGACGCTTTTTTGCAATCTGTTGGGCAGCTCCGACCACCACCTGCAGCGTTTTGCGGCGCTGCGTGCAGCGGCTTGATCGCCCGTGACCGACCGATACCGCGCCCCTTGACGGGCTGACCAAATGAGCCTGATGACATCTACCGCCGCACCGAGCTCGCCTGAGTTTCAGCGCAACCGTGAAGCCTATGAGGCGCGTATAGCCGATCTGCATGAACGCCGCGCACGAGCCCTGATCGGCGGTCCCGAAAAGGCGCGCCTGCTGCACAAGAAGCGCAAGCAGTTGTTGCCTCGCGAGCGACTGGCCGCCGTGCTCGACCCCGGCTCGCCTTTCCTCGAATTCGGGCAGCTTGCCGGCGACGGCCTGTACGCGGGCGTGCCGCCGGGCGGCAGCATCATCACCGGCGTGGGGCTGGTGTGCGGGCGCGCCTGCATGCTGATGATTCACGATGCCACGGTCAAGGGCGGCACCTACTACGGCATCACCGCCAAAAAACATGTGCGGGCTCAGATGTTCGCCTGGCAGCACCGGCTGCCGTGCATCACCATGGTTCAGTCGGGCGGCGCCAACCTGCCGGAGCAGGCGCATATATTTCCCGATGACGGGCAATTCGGTTCGATCTTTTACAACCAGATCCGCATGTCGGCCGAGGGCATCACCCAGATCGCCACCGTGCACGGGCCGTCCACCGCTGGCGGCGCTTACCTGCCGGCGCTGTGCGACGAGGCGGTGATCGTGCGCAACCAGGGCGCGATGTTCCTCGCCGGGCCCGAATTGGTGTATGCAGCCACCAAGGAAGAGGTTGACATTGAAACCCTGGGCGGCGGCGAGATGCACAGCCGCGTCAGCGGCGTCACCGACCACCTGGCCGAGAACGACGGCCATGCCATCGCCATCGTGCGCGGCATCGTGGCCAACCTCGGCACCGGGGCCAAGCAGCGCTGGGACGTGGCGCCGCCACTGCCACCGCGCCATGACCCGCGCGAGATCTACGGCATCGTCAGCGCCGACAACCGGCACCCGACCGACAACCGAGAAGTACTGTTGAGACTGATTGATGACAGCGATCTGCAGGAGTTCAAGCCGCTGTACGGCGACACCATGATCTGCGGCTTTGCGCGCATCAAGGGCTTCCAGATCGGCATTCTGGCCAACAACGGCGTGATCTTCTCCGAGAGCGCGCTCAAGGGCGCGCACTTCATCGAGTTGTGCTGCCAGCGCGACATCCCACTGCTGTTCATCGCCGATGTGTCAGGCTTCATGGTCGGTCAAGCGGTGGAGCAGCAGGGCATTGCCAAGCACGGCGCCAAGTTCATGACGGCCATGGCCTCGGCCAACGTGCCGCGCTACACGCTGATCACCGGAGGTTCGTACGCGGCGGCTTATCTGGCCATGTGCGGACGTCCGTTCAAGCCGAATGTGATGATGATGTGGCCCACCGGCCGCGCCGCGCTGATGGGGCCGGAGCAGGCCGCCACCACGCTGACCATGGTGCGCGAGAACATCCACCGGCGCGAGGGCACAAGCTGGAGCGACGAGCAGCGCGAGCAGTTCAAGCAACCGATACGCGAGCAATTCGAGCGCTTTTCCAGTCCCTACAACTACGCTTCCAATCTGTGGTGTGACATGGTCATCGACCCTCTGGAAACACGCGACACCATGGCTTTGCTGCTGGAGCTGGCGGGCCGCGTGCCGCGGCACGACACGCATTTCGGCGTGTTCAGGATGTGAGTCCTCGGGCCACGGGATTCAAGATGCTGGAAACCATTCTCTCTGACTGCCGCGTGCTCGACCTGACGCAAAACGCCGCCGGCACCTTCCGCGCCCAAGCCCTGGGCGACTTCGGCGCCGAGGTCATCAAGATCGAACGTCCGGGCAGTGGCGACGACGCGCGGCAGGGGAAGCCGCCTGAGATGGGTGGCCAGTCGACCGGGTTTCCGGCACTGGACGCAACAAGAAGAGCGTGTGCATCGATCTCGAACCTGCCGGTTAACGGCGCGCCTGAACACAAGGCGATGGGTCTGTCGATCAATTCGCAGGGGCGGCGCGGCCGCACCGGCCAAAGCTCGCCAGTGCTGGGCGCGCGCGCAGACGAGGTACTGGTGGCATGTGGCCTGAATGCGCAAGAGCTTGTCGAGCTGCGACGCAGCTCGGTCGTCGACTGACGGCGCCGACAACTCTCCAGAGGACACCCATGGACTTTGGCTACACCGAAACCCAAACCCAAATTCGTGCCGCGGTGAAGGCCCTGTGCGATGGCTTTGGCCTCGGATACTGGCGCCAGTGCGCGCAGGACGGGGCCTACCCCGAGGCCTTTGTCGATGCCATGATCCAGGCTGGCTGGCTGGCCGCGCTGATTCCCGAGGAATACGGCGGCTCTGGGCTATCGCTGATGGACGCCTGCACTATTCTGGAAGAGGTCAACCACAACGGCGGCAACAGCGCCTCGTGCCATGCCCAGATGTACACCATGGCCGCGATCATGCGGCATGGTGGCGAGGCGCAAAAGCGCAGGATGCTGCCGCGCATTGCCGACGGCAGCCTGCGCCTGCAGGCTTTCGGCGTGACCGAGCCCGATGCCGGCTCGAACACGTTGGCCATCAAGACCTTTGCGCGCAAGGTGCCCGGCGGCTATGTCGTCAATGGCCAGAAGACATGGACCTCGCGCTACAGCCATTCGCACATGTACCTGTTGATCGCGCGCACCACGCCGATCGAGGAGGCGGCCAAGAAGACAGACGGCCTGAGTCTGTTCCTGGTTGACATCGCCAAGGCTGGCGCATCGCTCAAGGCCACGCCGATCCGCACCATGATCAATCACCACGCCTTCCAGGTCTTCATCGACAATCTGGAACTGAGCGACGACGACCGCATCGGCGAGGAAGGAAAGGGTTTTTACTACCTTCTGGACTCGTTGCACTCCGAACGCCTGCTGGTGGCCAGCGAGGCCATAGGCGACGGCAAATGGTTCGTCGAGAAGGCCTCGCGTTATGCCAGCGAGCGTGTCGTCTTCGACCGCCCGATCGGTGCCAACCAGGGTGTGCAGTTTCCCATCGCCCGCGCCCACATGAACATCGAGGCCGCCGAACTGATGCGCAACAAGGCCGCCACGCTGTTCGATGCCGGACTGCCCTGCGGGCGCGAGGCGACCATGGTCAAGTACCTGGCCAGCGAAGCCGCCTGGGAAGCCGCCGAAGCGGCCATGACCACCTTTGGCGGCTACGGCGTGGCCTGCGAATACGACATCGAGCGCAAGTGGAAAGAGACGCGGCTGTTCCGCACCGCGCCGATTTCCAACAACCTGGTGCTGGCCCAGGTGGCGGAACATCTGCTGGGCATGCCCCGTTCGTACTGAGAGGCCGAGACAAGGAACAAGACGATGGAATTCACGACACTGCGCATCGAAACGGCGCCCGGCACCGAGGCCGCCGATGGCATCCGCACCCTGATTCTCAATCGCCCCGAGGTTCTGAACGCGATGAACACACAGATGTTCGTCGAGTTGCGCGAGGCCTTGCACCAACTGGCGTTCGACGACGCGCTGCGCGTGCTGATCTTCACCGGCGCCGGCGAGCGAGCCTTCTCGGCCGGCGGCGACCTCAAGCAGCGCGACGGCATGACCGACGGTCAATGGCGGCGTCAGCACCAGCTCGCGGAAGAGGTGTTGCTGGCCGTCAGGGATTTTCCGCGACCCGTGATTGTTGCGGTCGAAGGCCACGGGCATGGCGGCGGCTGCGAGCTGGCGCTGATGTGCGACTACATCGTCGCCTCGCGCGCGGCGGTGTTTTCTCTGCCCGAGCTGCGGCGCGGCATCATGCCCGGCGGCGGGGGCATCCAGAACCTGGTGTGCGCGGTCGGCATGCGACGGGCCAAGAAACTGCTGTTCACCGCGCGCCGCTTCTCGGCCGAAGAAGCCGCCGAATGGGGCATGGTGACCGAGTTGGCCGAGCCGGGCCAGGCGGTGGCCGATGCACGTGACATCGCGCTGGCCGCGCCCATGGCGGCGCGCTACGCCAAGCTGGCGGCCTCGCGCAGCGGCGAAGTCGACTTCCACACCGGCTACGCGCTGGACATTGCCGCCTACAACGTGCTGGTGTCGTCCGACGACCGGCTCGAAGGCGTGAAAGCCTTCAACGAAAAGCGCGCGCCGAGCTGGAGCGGTCTCTGATATGTTCAAAAAAATACTGATTGCCAACCGCGGCGAGATCGCTTGCCGCATCGCCCGCACCTGCCGCCGCCTTGGCGTGGCGACAGCCGGCGTGCATTCGAGTGCCGACCGCGATGCGCTGCACGTTGACTTGATCGGCGAGTCGATCGAGATCGGCGGGGCGGCGGCGGCCGATAGCTACCTGCGCATTGATGCGGTGATCGATGCGGCCCGGCGCACCGGGTCGCAGGCCATTCATCCGGGCTTTGGCTTTCTGGCCGAGAACGCCGTCTTCGCGCGCGCGGTCGAGGCTGCCGGTCTGGTCTTCGTCGGCCCGACGCCCGAGGTCATTGATCGCCTGGGCGACAAGGCCTCGGCTAAGCGCGAGGCCCGCGCTGCAGGCGTGGCCGTTCTCGGCGGCAGCGAGCTGCCGAGCCGCGATGCGGCCGAAGTTGCGGCCCTCGTGCGTGGATTGCCACTGCCGGTGATGTTGAAAGCCGCCGCCGGTGGCGGCGGCAAGGGCATGCGGGTGGTGCAGCAGTTGGACGGGCTGATGGAGGCCATCGAGTCGGCCATGCGCGAAGCCAGGAGCGCCTTTGGCGACGCGGCCCTGATTGTCGAATCTTTCGTTGAACGCGGGCGTCACATCGAGGTGCAAATCGTCGGCGACGGGCGTGGCGAAGTGATTCATCTGTTCGAACGCGAATGCACGTTGCAGCGGCGCCATCAGAAAGTCATCGAAGAGGCGCCGGCGGCGAACCTCGCCCTGGCGCTGCGCGAGGCGATGCTCAGTGACGCGGTGCGCTTGGGGAAGCGACTGTGCTACCGCGGCGTCGGCACGGTGGAATTCATCGTGCACGGCGAGCAGCACCACTTTCTCGAAGTCAATCCTCGGCTGCAGGTCGAGCATCCGGTGACCGAAGAAGTGACCGGGCTGGATCTGGTCGAGATCATGCTGCGCATCGCCGCCGGCGAGGGGCTGCCCTTGCGCCAGAGCGATGCCCAGGTGCGTGGCCACGCGATCGAGGCGCGGGTCTGCGCCGAGGATGCCGCGCAAAATTTCCTACCTTCCACCGGCGAGCTGATCGCGGTGCGGCTCCCGACTTCTGGCGTGCGGGTCGAATCAGGTGTGCGGGCTGGCATGGCGGTTACGCCGTACTACGACTCAATGCTGGCCAAGCTGATTGCGCATGCGCCCACGCGCGAGGCGGCGCTGGACCGCCTGAGCCTGGCGCTTGGCGAAACCCAGGTCCACGGCGTCGAAACCAACTGCGCTTTTCTGCAGCGCCTGCTGGCCCTGCCCGCCACGCGCAACGCCAGCTTCCACACCCGTCTGATTGACGAGGTGCTGGCCGAGGGGAGTCTGGGCGTGAGCAGCGCGCCGCTGGAGCGGCTGGCCGCTGCGGCGGCCTGGTGGTTGCTCGATGCGCGGTGCAGCGGCAAGCAATTCGGGGCTTGGTCGGCCCTGGATGTGACGGGCTGGCAGATGCATGCCGGCGACGACCCGCTTGCACCGGTTCCGGCGCTGTTGCTGCACTCGGGTGGCGCAACGCACGAGATCCGGTTTGGTGCCGTCTCGCCCGAGCCCGAAATGACGGTGCAGATCGGCGCCGAGCGGGTTCGCCTGGCGTTGACCGCCATGGTCGGGGGCGATTGGCGTTTGCGCATGGGAGATCGGCATGAAGTGCTGACTATCGTGCGCAGCGACGATACCGTGTTTGTGCAGGGCGTCGGGACCGCCCACGCCATCGGTGTGACCTCCTACCTCAGCCAGGCTGCCACGGGTCGCCAGGCCAGCGGCCAGTTGCGCACGCCGATGATGGGGATGATCCTGAAAACCCATGTCGCGGTTGGCGAGCGGGTGCGCGCCGGCGATGTGGTGGCGACGATGGAGTCGATGAAGATGGAGATGCGCATCAACGCCGACCACGATGGGGTGGTGCGCTCGCTGTCGGTGCAAGCCGGCCAGATGGTCGAGCGCGGCCTGGTGGTGGCGGTGGTCGAATCCGAAGACGCGGTGGAATGAGCGTGTCGCTGTCACTGGATGCGGCGCTTGTGATTGCTATTGATTTAATAGCTTATCGCGTCCGCCAAACGGTGGTTAGGGGCCATTTTGATGCAAAAAACCAATTTTGACAGAAATCTTCCGACAGGCGTGCAAGTATTCGAGCGCGGCTGGCTGTCCTCAAACAATATTCTGTTCCTCGGATCGCAGTCCAGCGCACTCGTTGACAGTGGTTACAGTACGCATGCCGAACAAACCACCGGGCTGGTCGGCGCCGCTTTGCAGCAGCGGCCGCTGGATTTGCTGCTCAATACCCATTTGCACAGCGACCACTGCGGAGGCAACGCCGCCCTCCAGCGCAGTTATCCAGAACTTCAAACCCTCATTCCGCCTGGCCAGGCATCACTTGTTTCGTCGTGGGACCCCGTTGCCCTGAACTATTTACCATCCGGGCAGCACTGCCCCCGGTTTAAGTTCGATGGCCTTCTTTTACCGGGCACGGTCGTTCAGCTGGCAGATACGGCATGGCAAATCCATGCGGCACCGGGCCATGATCCCCATTCGATCATTCTGTTTGAGCCTCGGTCCCAAACCTTGATTTCGGCAGATGCCTTGTGGGAAAAAGGCTTCGGCGTGGTGTTTCCGGAGCTCGATGGTGAAACCGCGTTTGACGAGGTGGCCGCTACATTCGACTTGATTGAGCGGTTGGACCCGCGCTGGGTCATTCCTGGCCACGGCCCGGTATTTGGCTACCGTGCCGAGGTTCTGGCTAAGGCGCGAGAGCGCCTGAATGCCTTTGTCAAAAGTCCTGACCGACATGCGCATCACGCGGCCAAGGTTTTGCTGAAGTTCAAACTGCTTGATCAGCAGCAAATGCCTTTTGCAGATTTTGTCAGATGGGCCGCAAACACCAGCTACTTTCAGCTCATTCACCAGCGGTTTGTTCCTTCTGGTCCCATCGACCACTGGATGGAACAGTTGACGCAAGAGCTTGTGCGTTCAGCAGCCGCACGAAGAGAAGGTGACATGGTCTACAACGCGTGAAATCGGTCACGGAGTGGATCATGCGACGAAGGCGCTGACGAATCAGCGGTCGTATGAGCAGAGCAGGCAATTTTTTAACAGGACATCAGGATATGAGTGAAGCAGAAACGGTTTTGTACGAAGTGCGCGATGGCATTGCCACCGTGAAGATCAACCGTCCCGAGATACGCAACGCGCTGTCACCGGCCGCCGCCAACCGGCTGCACGACCTGTGGGGTGAAGTCGATGCCGATAAAAACGTGCGCGTGGCCATCCTGACTTCGGCCGACTGCGGCACCTTCTGCGCCGGTCTCGACCTGCGGGAGGCCGCGCGCGTCAAGAAGGAAGAGGGCGTGGACATCCTGACCAAGATGAAGGACCCGTTCCACGGCCGCCAGCGCCGCGTGGCCAAGCCCATTATCGCGGCCATGACCGGGCATCTGATCGCCGGTGGCATGATGCTGAGCCTGAACTCGGATTTGCGTGTGGGCCTCAAGGGCACGCAGGTCGGCATCACCGAAACCCGCATCGCCGGACGTGGCAGCCCGTGGGCCATCCCCTTGCTGTGGATGCTGCCGCAGCCGCTGCTGATGGAGATGGTGCTGACCGGCGACCTGTATCCGATTGAAACCTTCAAGCAACTGGGTTTCATCAACTACCTGGAAGACACGCCGGATGCGGTGCGCGCTCGTGCCACCGCGCTGGCCGAACGCATCCGCGACAACGCGCCGCTGTCGGTGATGGCGGGCAAGGAATCGATCATGACGGCGATGAGCGCTGGCTGCGAGGCCGGCATGGCGCTGGCGCACAACATCTACCGTGCCGCCTACGCCAGCGAGGACGCGCAGGAGGGGCCGCGTGCCTTCGCCGAGAAGCGCAAGCCGGTGTGGAAGGGGCGCTGATGCCGTCCCGGGATGCCATGTCCAGCCTGGCCCCTTTGTTGGAGAACAACCGTGCCTGGTCGGCGCGCTGTGCTGCGGAAGATCCGCAGTACTTCGAGCGGTTGGCGCACCAGCAAATGCCGCGCTATCTGTGGATCGGCTGTTCCGACAGCCGGGTGCCGGCCAACGAAATCCTGGGCCTGCGGCCTGGCGAGGTGTTTGTGCACCGCAACGTTGGCAACCTGGTGGTGCACTCCGATCTGAACTGCCTGACGGTGCTGCAGTATGCGGTCGAGGTGTTGAAAGTCGAGCATGTTCTCGTGGTAGGTCACTACGGTTGCGGCGGCGTGCAGGCGGTGATAGAACAGCGCCGCACCGGTCTGGCTGAGAACTGGTTGCGCCATCTGGAGGATGTGGCGCGCAAACACGCTGATCGGCTCGACTGCATTTGGGGCCTTGACGAGCGCGCCGCGCGGCTTTGCGAGATGAACGTGATCGAGCAAGTCAGCAACGTGTGCCGCACCACCACCCTGCGCCGCGCCTGGGAGCGCGGGCAGCAAGTTGAGGTGCACGGGTTGGTCTACGGCCTGCGCGACGGCTTGCTGCGGCCGGTCGGGGGCAGCGTCAAAGGCGTGCAGGACCGGCAGGAGCAATACGCTCAATCGCTTGCTGCCCTTGGCACACTCTGAGTGATACGAAGAACACAAAAGGCTATTCCACATGTCAGCCGACACGACAACCCTCCCGGCCCCCCGCATCGCTGCCCAACTGGCCGCCTTCGCGCACGGGCTGGAGCCCGGCATGCTGCCTGCGGCCGTGGTCGAACAGGCCAAGCTGCTGATGCTCGACGCACTGGGCATTGCCCTGGCCTCGTCCGGGCAGGATTTCGCGCACTGTGCCTACCGCGGCCTGCAGGCCTTGGGCGGCACGGGTGACAGCGCCGTCATGGGCGCCTTTGCACCCCTGCCGCTGCGCGATGCGGTGCTGATAAATGGCATCCTGGTCCACGGGCTGGACTTCGACGACACCCACCCCGGCGCGATCACGCATCCCAG
The DNA here is from genome assembly GCF_003058055.1 of Acidovorax sp. 107. Classification (NCBI taxonomy): domain Bacteria; kingdom Pseudomonadati; phylum Pseudomonadota; class Betaproteobacteria; order Burkholderiales; family Comamonadaceae; genus Acidovorax; species Acidovorax sp. 107. Next base: position 60,036 of record NZ_QBTZ01000002.1, read on the forward strand.
CGCCAGCGCTTTCCCGTTGGCGCTGGGTCTGGCGGCGCAACGGCATGCGACGGGGGCCGAGATGATCACAGCTTACGTGCTGGCGATTGAGGTTGCTGCGCGCCTGGGTGCGGCGGCTCGGGGTGGTTTTCATGATGTGGGATTTCACCCGACCGGGCTGGTCGGGGCTTTTGGGTGCGCGCTGGCGGCCGGCAAGCTGATGGGGCTGGACCTGGCCGCCCTCGAGCACGCGCAAGGCGTGGTGTTGTCGATGGCGTCGGGCAGCATGGAGTTTTTGGGCGACGGTGCCTGGACCAAGCGCATGCACCCGGGCTGGGCCGGCGTCAGCGGGCTGACCGCCGCGGCACTGGCCGGTGCGGGATTCCGTGGCCCGTCGCAGCCGTATGAGGGGCGCTTTGGCCTGTACGCCAGTCACCTGGCCGCGCGCGGCCAGAGCGCCGATCTGGCACTGTGCACACGCGGCCTGGGTGAGCGCTGGGCGCTGATGGAAGTGGCGGTCAAGCTGTACCCGACCTGCCACTTCACGCACGCCAGCATCGATGCCGCGCTGGCGCTGCGCGCCGCGGGTCTGCGCGCCGAGGAGATCGCCTCGGTGCAGGTGCTGTTGCCGCAAGGGGTGCACCCGGTGGTGTGCGAGCCGGTGGCGGCCAAGCGGCGGCCAGCAAACGTCTACGAATCACAGTTCAGCATTCACCATCTGGTCGCGCTGGCCTTGCTGCGCGGCGAGCTGGGGCTGGCCGAACTGGATGCCGCCCACCTGGCCGACCCACAGGTGCAGGCGCTGGCTGACCGCATCGAGCACGCGGCCGACCCCGATGCCGATTACCCCACCCTCTTTTCCGGCGAACTGCGCGTGCGCACGCACGACGGGCGTGAACTGCGCTGGCGCGAGTCAGCGCACCGCGGCGCACCGGGCCGGCCGATCACGGTTGCTGACGTCGAGGCCAAATTCATGGGCAATGCGCTACTGGTCCTGCCGCGCGATCAGGTGCTGCGCCTGCGCGACGCTGTGCTGAGCGCCGACCGCGCCAAAGACGCCGCCATCCTGGCACAGACCCTGGCCCACCCCAAAACCAGCACTTCCGGAGCCCTCTGATGACGAGCAGCCAGCCCACGGTCTTTGATGCCGAAAAAGAAAATTTGGTGCTCGCCGCCGTCGAACGCTTCGTAGAGCGCGAAATCAAGCCCGTGGCGCAGCGGCTCGAACACGCCGACGAATGGCCGGCCGACATCGTCGCCGGCATGCGCGACATGGGCCTGTTCGGCTGCATCATCTGCGAGGAATATGGCGGCCTGGGCCTGTCGGCCAGCACCTATGCCAAGGTGGTGGAGCGCATCGCGCGGGTCTGGATGTCGGTATCGGGCATCATCAACTCGCACCTCATCATGGCCGCCTGCGTGCAGCGCAACGGCACCGAGGCGCAGCGCCAGCATTTTCTGCCGCGCTTCGCCAGCGGCGAGCTGCGCGGCGGCCTGGCCCTGACCGAGCCCGACTGCGGCACCGACCTGCAGGCGGTACGCACGGTGGCCCGGCGCGACGGCGACCACTACGTCATCAACGGCACCAAGACCTGGATTTCCAACGGCAGCCATGGCCAGGTCTTTGCCGTGCTGGTCAAGACCGACCCCGGGGCCCAGCCCCGTCATCGCGGCATGAGTCTTTTCATCTGCGAGAAGGGCCCCGGTTTCAGCGCCACCAGAAAGCTGGAAAAGCTCGGCTACAAGGGTATCGACAGCGCCGAGCTGGTGTTCGACAACTTTCGCGTGCCGGCCGCCAACCTGGTCGGCGGCGTGGAAGGGCAGGGTTTCAAGCACGTGATGGGCGGACTGGAGTTGGGGCGCATCAATGTGGCTGCGCGCGGCGTGGGCGTGGCGCGCGCCTGCCTGGAGGAGTCGCTGGCCTATGCCCAACTGCGGCGCACTTTTGGCAAGCCGATCTGTGAACACCAGGCGATCCAGCTCAAGCTGGCCGATATGGCGACCCGCGCCGAGGCCGCCCGCCTGCTGGTCGAACAGGCCGCCAAGGCTTATGACGCCGGGCAGCGCTGCGACATGGAAGCCGGCATGGCCAAGCTGTTCGCCAGCGAGGCGGCGGTCGAAAACTCGATGGAGGCCTTGCGCATCCACGGGGCCTATGGCTACTCGAAGGAAATGAACGTCGAGCGCTATTACCGCGACGCGCCGCTGCTGTGCATTGGCGAAGGCACCAACGAATTGCAGCGCTTGATCATCGCCAGCCAACTGGTGGAGCGCAACCCGATCTGATGCATCAGCTGGGGCGCTGCCTCCACCCGACGGTCAATGCATCCCACGGAGGAACATTTCTTGAACAACCTGCTATCCGCTTTTCGGCTCGCCACCCTTCCCGCGCGGACGAACCCTTTTCGTGCCGAGGTGAAGGCGTTCCTCCAATCCAGCCTGGCGCCCGCGCCCGCCGACATCCGGGCCCGTTCATGGATGGGTTTCAATGCCGCCTTCAGCAAGAAGCTGGCGGCGCGCGGCTGGGTCGGCGTGACCTTGCCGGCCCAGTACGGCGGTGCCAACCTGGACGCGTTCTCGCGCTTCGTGCTGGTGGAGGAACTGCTGGCCGCCGGTGCCCCGGTGTCCGCGCACTGGATTGCCGACCGCCAGAGCGGGCCCTTGATCCTCAAGTTCGGCACGGAGGCGCAACGCCAGTTCTATCTGCCTAAAATTTGCAGTGCCGAAGCTTTTTTCTGCATCGGCATGAGCGAACCCAATGCCGGCTCCGACCTCGCCAGCGTTGGCACCCGGGCCACGCGCTGCGAATGGGGCTGGCGCTTGAACGGCCGCAAGATCTGGACCACCAACGCGCAGCACTGTCATTACATGATCGCCCTGGTGCGTTCGTCGGGCGAGCCGCAGGACCGGCAAAAGGGTTTGTCGCAGTTCATTGTCGACCTGTCCTTGCCTGGGGTGACGGTGCGCCCGATTCATGACCTGGCCGGCGACGCCCATTTTTCGGAAGTCTTTTTTGACGATGTGCTGTTGGCCGACGACGCGCTGGTCGGCGCGGAAGGCAGCGGCTGGGAACAGGTCAATGCCGAACTCGCCTTCGAGCGCAGCGGCCCGGAACGCATCTATTCCAGCATCGTGCTGCTGGAACACTGGATCACCTGCCTGCGCAGCCGCTCCGAAGCGTCTGCCCACGCCGCCACCATTGGGCGCTTCGCCACGCACCTGGCCACGCTGCGCAACATGTCCATCGCCGTCACGGCCAAGCTCGTCAACGGGGAAAGCCCCTTGGTCGAAGCCGCCCTGGTCAAGGACATCGGCACGGAATTCGAGCAGAGCATTCCGGCCGTGATCGAAGCGGCCATCGCCCTGGACCCGGACGCTCCGGTCGATGCTGAGCTGTACGGCGCCGTGGCTTATGTGAACCAGATCGCGCCCACCTATTCCCTGCGCGGCGGCACGCGCGAGATCCTGCGCGGCATGATTGCCCGCGGTCTGGGCTTGCGCTGAGAACGAAAGCATTCCATGTTTGCACAAGCGATTGAAGACATCCTCAAAGACCAATGCACGCCGGCCGTGGTGCGCGCGATTGAAGCGGGCGGCTCGCCCGCTGCACTGTGGCAGGCGGTGGAGGGCGCGGGGTTTCTCGAACTGCTGGGGCCAGAGGACGCTGGCGGTGCCGGCCTCCCGCTGGCCGATCTGTTCCCGATCCTGAGTAGCTTCGGCCGCTACACGGTGCCGGTGCCGGCGGCTCAGACGATTGTGGCGCGGGCGCTGCTGGGGTCGCGGTTTGCGATGCCCGGCGGCATGATCACGCTGGCCGCTGCGTTGCGGCGCGAGGCCAGTGGCGCCATCGTTTGTTCATTGACGCCTTACGGTCGGGTGGCCGATTTCGTATTGGCCCGAGATGGCGATGCCTTGCTCCTGCTGCCCGCGGCCGCGGCCCGGCGCGAGGCGACCGGCGTGCACCGGAGCCTTGCAGCCACCCTGCGCTGGCCCGATGAAAGCGCCGTGACGCATGTGCCCGGCGCGGGCCCGCTGCTGCCGGCGTTCGCGGCGGCTTTGCACGCCGCCCTGCTCAGCGGTGCCATGAATCGTGTGTTTGAAATGACACTGCAATACTGTAATGACCGCGTCCAGTTTGGCAAAACGCTGGGCAAGTTCCAGGCGGTGCAGCACCAGTTGAGCGTCATGGCCGAACATGTGGCGGCTGCCTCGATGGCCGCCGAAGCGGCCTTCCACACCGACGCCGCGGCGCCGTCCCTGCTTGCCGCGGCGATGGCCAAATCCCGCACCAGCGAAGCGGCGGCGCTGGTTGCGTCCATCGCCCATGCACTGCACGGCGCGATCGGCATCACCGAAGAATACGACCTGCAATTGCTGACCCGGCGCCTGCACGAGTGGCGCATGGCGCATGGCTCGGAAGCACACTGGAACGCATGGATCGGCAATAAGGTGTTGGCTTCGGACACGCTCATCGCCGATTTTGTGCGGTCGGTTTAACGGTTTGAGGATGCGCTGAATAAGCCCCGTATTGGAGAACCAGATGACCAGAGTCCTCGCCCTTGTGTACGGTGTCGCGTGTTACGGCTTCTTCTTTGCCGTATTCCTGTATTTCATCGGTTTCATCGCCGACATTCCGCTCCCTGGTTGGTTGCCCAAGACGGTGAGCCATGGCGGCGCCGACGGTGGATGGGGTGCCGCGCTCATGAACATTGTCTGGATGGCGGTGTTCGGCGTTCAGCACAGCGTGATGGCGCGCGAGGGCTTCAAGAAGGCGATCGTGCGCATGGTGCCAGCGCATGTCGAGCGCAGCAGCTACGTGCTGGCCTCTGGCGTGGCGCTGTCGCTGGTGATGTGGCAATGGCAACCGATGGTCGGCATGGTCTGGCAGTTCGACAGCCCGCTGGCGCAGTACCTGCTCTGGGGGCTGTTCGGCTTCGGTTGGACGCTGATTTTCGTAGCCACGTTCCTGACCGATCATTTCGACCTGTTCGGAGTGCGCCAAGTCTATCTCCACTTTGTGGGCAAGACCTACACCCATGTCGAGTTCAAGACCGTGTTTCTCTACAAGATGGTGTGCCACCCGATGATGCTGGGCTTGCTGATCGCGTTCTGGGCTGCGCCGACAATGACGGTGTCGCACCTGCTGTTTGTTTGCCGCCGGTATGTCGATCTACGTCTTCAGCGGCATCTACTTCGAGGAGCGGGGTTTGCTGCGCGCGCTGGGCAAGGACTACGCCGAATGGCGAGGCAAGACGCCGATGGTCTTGCCGTTCTGATCCCCTCACCTCACGGGGAATCGGGCATCAGACTGCCAGCTTGCCCCGCAGCTCGGCCACCGTCTCGGGGTTGACCAGCGCGGACAGGTCGCCCGGACTGTCGCCCCGGTACACGGCGCGCACCACGCGGCGCATGATTTTCATGTTGCGCGTCTTGGGCAGGTCGCTGACCAGCAGCACCTGCCTGGGGCGGTACGAGGCGCCCATGCCATGGACGACCGCTTGGGACAGTTCGGCCTGTAGCGCCGAGTCCGCCGCCACGCCGGGCATCGGCACGCAGACGCAGACGATGGCCGAGCCCTTGACCTCGTCGGGCACGCCGATCACGGCCGCCTCCGACACCTTGCCGGTGCCGGTGAGCAGGGTTTCGATCTCCGACGGACCGGTGCGCTTGCCCGAGACCTTGATCGTGTCGTCGCTGCGCCCCAGGATGTAGAACAGGCCGTCTTCGTCGCGCATCGCGAAGTCGCCATGCACCCAGACGCCCGCAATGGTGCGCCAGTAGCTGTCCAGGTAGCGCTCGTCGTCGCGCCACAGGCTCTTGGTGAAGCCGATATTGGGGTTGCGCAGCACTAGCTCGCCGACCTGGCCCGGGCCGACCGGCTGGCCGCTGTCGTTCACGATGTCGACCCCGGCGCCGAGTCCGCGGGCGCCGAACGAGCCCGGCCGCAAGGGGTGGTGCAGGGTGCCGATGAAGTTGCAGCCGCCCACCTCGGTGCCGCCGACAATGTTAAGGAGGGGCAGGCGCTCCTTGCAGACGTGCTTGAAGAACCAGCGCCAGGGCGCCTCGGTCCAGGCCTCGCCGCCGGAGCAGGTAATGCGCAAGGCGGACAGGTCGTAGCGCTCCACCTCTTCGTCGCCGTAGCGCATCAGGCTGCGGATCAGCGTGGGCGCGACACCCAGATAGCTGACTTGATGGTCCTGCACCAGTCGCCAGAAGCGGCCCGTGTCGGGAAAGTCGGGCGTGCCCTCGGCCACCAGCAGGCTGCCACCGAAATAGCTGGGAATGCAGGCGCACATGGCGCCCACCATCCAGCCCATGTCGCTCATGAAGAAGAAACGGTCGCTCGATTTGAAATCGGCGCAGATGTGCATGTCGCGCGTGACCATCGAGCCGAGGAAGCCGACGTGCGTCCAGATGCAGCCCTTGGGCTTGCCGGTGGTGCCCGAAGTGTAGAGCAGCACCGCGGGCGCATCGGCTTGCATCTCGGCGGTCGGCATGTCGTGGGGCTGGCTGGCGACCAGGCTGGCCCAGTCGTGGTCGCGGCCCGGCGTCATCGGGCAGGGGGCGGCATCGCCCAGGTGGCGCAGCACCACCACGTGCTGCACGCTCGGCACCTCGGCCAGCGCTTCGTCCAGCACCGGTTTCATGCCGCCGGGCGCGCCGCGCCGCCAAGTGCCGTCCACCGTCAGCACCGCCTTGGCTTCGCCGTCGTTCAGGCGGGCCGCGATGGGTTGTGGCCCGAAGCCCGAAAACAAGGGCATCAGCACGGCGCCGATTTTCAGCACGGCAAAAAACGCGACGAAAGTCTCCGGCAGGTTGGGCAGGTACAGCCCGACCCGGTCGCCCCGACCGATGCCCAGCGACTGCAGCGCCGCCGCAAGGCGGCAGACCTCGGCGTCAAACTCGCGGTAAGTCAGGTTTCTGCGGTGTTGCGGGTTTTCGCCCTCCCAGACCAGGAAGGTCTGGTCCCACACCGGCGTGCCACGGTGCCGGTCCAGGCAGTTGAGCACGATGTTAGTGGTGCCGCCGACGCACCAGCGCGCCCACTCGATGCCGCGCGAGGTGTCGAGCATCTGGGTGTAGGGCCGGTAGAAGCGGAAGTCGCAGAACTCGAAGACTTCCTGCATCAGCCAGGCCGGGTCGGCATCGGCACGGACGCTCAGGTCTTCGAAGCTGGATTCGCCCACTTTGCGCAGGAAGGCGGTGAGGTTGGATGACGCCATCAGTTCGACGGATGGTATCCAATCAAACGGTTGTTTGGTAGAATTCATGGTTCAATGCTAGCCGAACGTCGTGCCGGCGTCCAGTGGCGCCGGCATTTACACGTCGTTCTGCCTCCTTATGTGCGCAGCCGGAAGGGTGATGATCCATGCATGTCGATGAAGCGATTCGCAGCCGAAAATCGGTCAGACGGTTTCTCCCCACACCCGTTCCTGCTTCAGTCGTGCACCAGATCCTGAGCGTGGCGGCACGGGCCCCGAGTGGCAACAACGTGCAGCCGTGGAAGGTGTATGCGGTGGCGGGTGAGGCTCGGCAGCGCCTGTGCGGTGCCTTCGTCGAGGCGGCCACGCACGAGCCCGAGCGCCACCAGGCCGAGTACGCGTATTACCCCACGGCCTGGGTCGAGCCCTACCTGGAGCGCCGCCGCCGCTGCGGTTTTGGTCTGTACGCCAGCCTGGGCATCGCGCGCGACGACACGGCGGCGCGCGAGCGGCAGATGCTGCGCAACTACACGTTTTTCGATGCGCCGGTGGGCCTGCTCGTCACGCTGGACCGGCGACTGAACACCGGCAGCTTCATGGACCTGGGCATGTTCATCCAGAGCATCCTGGTGGCCGCGCGCGCGCAGGGCCTGCACACCTGCGCGCAGGCTGCGTTTGCCTGGTACCACAAGGTGGCCCGGGATCAGTTGCCGATCGGCGAGCATGAAATTCTTGCCTGCGGCATCGCCCTCGGACATGAGGACCTGTCGGCCTCGGAGAACGCCTTCATCACCGAGCGTGCCGACGTGGATACGTTCGCCAGCTTCCATGGTTTTTGACGCCACATGCTGAGCTCACGCTCACGCTCACGCGCCAGCGACCGAGCCTTTGTGCATGCTGACAAGCACATCAATTATTAAAGGAGACAAGCGATGATTCTGCACAACCCTGGGACCTTGAAGCGTTATACCGAGAGCGGCCACTGGGGCCGGCGCACCCTGCTCGATTTGCTGCGCGAGACGGCGACCAAGGCGCCAGAGCGGCCCGCCGTGATCGACCCGGCCGACCGGCCCGATCTGACCGGCACGGCAGCACAGAGCCTGAGCTATCGAGAGCTGTCCGTGGCCGTCGACGCCATCGCGACTGGGCTGCTGGACATGGGTTTGCGCAAGGACGAGATCGTCGTCGTGCAACTGCCCAACGTATGGGAGCTGGTGGCCATGTTTCTTGCGGTCAGCCGCGCCGGCGGCGTGCTCTCGCCGATGCCGATTCAGTGGCGCGACAACGAGTTCCAGAACGTCAAGAAACTCACCGAGGCGCGCTTTTTCTTCGGGATGCGCGATTTCAAGGGCGCCCATCAGCTCGCCATTGCCGAGAAGGCCGGGTTTGTCGCGCTGCCGATCGAGCGCATTGCCGAGATGGCGCGTGGTGCGGCCGACGTGGCCAGGCTCGACGCCATCGGTGTCGACGCTAACGATATTTTCAGCCTGTGCTGGTCGTCCGGCACCGAAGCCCTTTCCAAGGGCTGCCCGATGTCGCACAACAACTGGATCTTTCAGATGAACCTGATCCCGCAGGCAGCCGGGCTGCACGAAGGGGACAGGGTGTTGGCGACTGCGCCGGTGGTCAACATGACCGGCGTGGCGACCTGGCTGGCCTCGCTGGCCATTGGAGGCACGACGCTCTTGCATCATCCGCTGAACATGCCGCTGCTACTCAAGCAGTTGATGCATGACCAAGTGCACTTCACCCTGCTGGTGCCCGCCGTGCTGAACATGATCCTCAAGTTGCCCAACGTCGACCAGCTCGACTTCTCCAGCGTGCGTTGCATCGCCTCGGGTTCGGCGCCACCCTCGCGCTGGAGCATGGAGGAGTTCAAGCGGCGCTGGAACATCGAAATCCTGCACGCCTGGGGACAGACCGAAGGCACCGCGTTGTTTGCCGGCGCGCGAGACGTGCCCGATTTCGCCAAGCGGGCCGATCACTTTCCGTGGTGGGGTTGCCCGGGAGTTGAGTGGCCCTCGGGCATCCGAGGTGTCGAGATGAAGCTGCTCGACGAGGGCGACGACGAATGCACGCAGCCGGGCCAGGTGGGCGAGCTGGTCTACCGCGGGCCTAACGTGTTTGCCGGCTACTACCAGCGGCCGGACCTGGCGAAAAGCACGTTCACGCTTGACGGCTATTGTCGCACTGGTGACTTCTTCATCGTGCGGGACGCTCACCACATCGGTTTTTTTTGACCGCAAGAAAGACATCATCATTCGCGGTGGCTTCAACGTCAGCGCCGCCGAGGTCGAGAACCTGGTTCTCACCCATCCCGGCGTGCAGGAGGTGGCGGCGGTGGCGGTACCCGACGAGATCATGGGCGAGAAGACCTGTATCTTCGTCGTTCCCAAGGACAAGGCCCAGCCGCCGACGCTGGAGGACATCGTCGGCCACCTGAAGAAGATCGGCGTGGCGGCTTACAAGTTGCCCGAGCACATCGAGTACCTTGACGCCATCCCGCGCAACCCGGTGGGGAAAATCCTGAAGGCACAATTGCGCAAACACGTGCGCCCTGCGGCTGCCTGAGCCCGTCCCGACCCACGAACCCTGTTATGGCGAACATCCAATCAGCCCCCCTGACACACACGCTGCGCGGTAAAACCGCGATCATCGGCGCAGGCATTTCCGCCGTCGGCCGCGTGCCGGGCAAGAGCGCGCTCGCGCTGGCCGCCGATGCGGCGGGTAAGGCGCTGGCCGACGCAGGCATCGGCAAGCACGAGATCGACGGCGTGCTTTCAAGCTCCGCCTTCGCCTCGCCGTTCCACCGCTTCAGCGTGGCCTTCAGCGAGTACCTCGGCATCCAGCCCACGTTTTCCAACACGCTGCAGGTTTCCGGCGCCACGGCGGCGACCATGTTCAACATCGCCGCCGCCGCCATTGCCGGCGGCTTGGCCGAGACCGTGCTGGTGGTGGGCGGCGACAGCCTGCTGACCGGCCTGTCGCCCGACCTCGCCTTGCGCTCGATGACCGAAAGCCGGGACCAGCAATACGAGATGCCGTTCGGCATTCCCGTGGCCAACACCTTCGCCATGACCGCGCACCGGCACATGCAAGAGTTCGGCACCACGGCCGAGCAGTTTGCCCGGGTGGCGGTGGTCCACCGCGAGCACGCACGCCGCACGCCGGGGGCGCAGATGACCGCGCCACTTACGGTTGACGACGTGCTCAATTCCGGCTGGGTGACAACGCCCTACCACAAGCTCGACTGCTCGCTCATCTCCGACGGCGCGGCGGCCTTCATCGTCACCTCGGCCGCGCGCGCCAAGGCCCTGGGAATTGGCAAGCCCGTCTACATCCTGGGCGGAGGCGAATGCTACACGCACGAGCACATCTTCCTGATGCCTTCACTGACCACCACCGGCGCGGTGCAATCGAGCGCCAAAGCCTATGCCATGGCCGGTTGCGGGCCAAAGGACATCGACGTGGCCGGCGTCTACGACTGCTTCACCGGCACGGTGATCATGATGCTCGAGGACCTCGGCTTCTGCCCCAAAGGGGAGGGCGGGCGCTTCGTCGAAGACGGCCAGATCAGCTACGGTGGCGCCATTCCCTGCAACACCCATGGCGGCCTGCTGTCGTTCGCCCACTCGGGCATGCCGGGCTCGCTGTTTCATTTTTACGAGATCGTCAACCAGTTGCGCGGCAACTGCGGCGAGCGCCAGGTTGCAGGCGCTGAACTCGGCCTGGTGCACAGCCTGGGCGCCGGTTTCGCCACCAACGCCACCACCATCCTGGGAACGGAGGCCACGCTGTGATTAACCCGAAGGACGCCCACCTCAAGCCACAGCCGACGCCGGATGCTGATTCGGAAATCTATTGGCGCGGCATCCAGGAGGGCCAGCTGTTGCTGCAACACTGCCTTGCGTGCGGCCACGTGCAACTCTACCAGCAGGCGATATGCCGTGCGTGCGGCAGTGAACAGCTGGAGCACCGCCCCGCCAGCGGTCGCGCCAAGGTGCATTCGTTCAGCGTGGTGCACCGGGCGCCCGGGCCAGCCTTCAAGCCGGACACGCCCTATGCGGTGCTGCTGGTCGAGCTCGAAGAAGGTCCGCGGATGATCAGCGCCTTCGTCGGCGCAGACCCTTCGGTGGTCACCTTCGACATGGCGGTCGAGCTGGTGTGCGAGCCCGTCGGCGGCGGCGTGGCGCTGCCGCGGTTCCGGGCGATCTGACTTCAAACATGGCGCGGCGCCTTCAAGCGTCCTCCGAGGGCATGGCCGCACCCAAAGCCACATTTCGCTGGCCCCATTTCGCTGCGTCCTCCTAGGCGGTCGTTGAGGGCGTGCCTCCTGACCAGACGCCGGCTACGGTGGTGCGGCGGGCGATTTCGCCCTTGTCCATGCGTGATCGGATCGTGGCCGTCGTTGCGCCGGCGGGCTATGGCAAGACGACCTTGGCAGGAGGATGGTTTCGCGCTTGCAAAGACGCCGACCCCGTGTGGGTGGGCCTCGACACTCCGTGGCGCGACCAGGTGTTCTTTGTGCGCTCCTTGTTGAATGCCGTCGGAGGTTCGTTGGAGCCCGTCGCGATGGGGGTTATCGACGCGGCGGCGCTCGAGGGCTGCTGGATGGCGTTGTTGCAGGCTCTTGGTCAACGCCGTCGTCCCATGGCGCTATTTTTCGACGATGTGCAAGTGTTGCGAGGCAGCGAGCGCGCTCACACCCTGAGCCGTCTGTTGATGGCAGCGCCCGATCACGTGAGGTTCGTTGTTTGCGGCCGTGAAGGGATGGACTGCGATCTGGCCGTGCCGACCGCGCGCGGGCTGGTGCGCTGGGTGACACAGCGCGAACTGAAGCTCGATGCTCAGGATGTGCGAGAACTGGTGCGGCGGCGCCAGTTGTCGGCCGGTGACGAAGAGATCGATCATATCGTCGGGATCACCGATGGTTGGCCAGCATTGGTGCAGCTTGCTCTCGCCAGCGGCGAGGGCGTGCAGGAGGCAGCCGATGGCGGTAGCAACTTGCTGATGGACAGATTCGTTTACGAGAGCTTCTTCAAGGGCCTCGCGCCGGCCCGCCAGCAGGCGCTGTTCGTGATGGCCGCAGTCGGCGACTTCACGCTGCCGCTGCTGGCCGCGCTCGATGTGCCCGAAGGGGCGGAGGCGATCGCCGCGGGCGAGCAACTGGGCATCGTGCAGCGCCGGGGGCGCGTGGCTGGCGAGCCATTCTACGCCTTGCATGCGTTGGTGGCGGAGCGCGCGTTGACGCGATTGGTCGGCGTGGGGAGTGTTTCGGTGCCCATGCTGCGAAAGCGGTGCGCTCAATGGTGGGCTGCCCGGGGCGAGGTCTACCGTGCGATCCGCACGGCTCTGAAGGTGGATGACCCGAGGCTCGCGTCCGATTACCTGACCGGTTACGCGCGTCAGCTGGTGCAAGGCGAAGGCCGGCACGAAACCTTTCTGGACCTGCTTGCGCAACTGGAGTTGCGCAGCGTCGAGCCTGATGGCGAATTGATGTTGTATGCGGTTTGGGCACTTGTGTTTCTGCGCCGCTATGCCGAAGCGGCAGCGTGGCTGGCGCGCATCGAGCGGGTTTGTGGCAAGGAAGGATCAGCCGGTGCCTGCTTGATTCTGCATACGACCGTCCTTCAACGAGGCGTGATCGCGGGCCTGCGGGATGACGCGGCCGATGCCGAAGTCTTCGTGCTCAAGTGGCTGGCCGGGCCGCCCGATCCAGATCCGTTCCACAACGGCGCGGCACACACGGTGCTGGCCTATGCGCAGAAATGCAATGGACGCTTCGCCGAGGCTGCCCAGTGCTTGCGCGAGGCGCAAGTGAAGTTCGATGACGCGCCATCGCCTTACGGTCTCATGTGGGTACGAGTGGTCTCGGCTGCCTCGCTGCTCAAGGCCGGTCGGCATCGCGATGCCCTGGCGGACAGCGCCTCGGCGCTGGCCGAAGCGCCGGCTTTCACGCCAGGGGCCGCCGGCTTGGCGGCCATGCTGCGCGCGATCCGCGCGTTGCTGCTGTACGAACGCAACCAGTGCGCCGATGCGATGGTGGAGGCGGAAGCGGCGCTGCCACTGCTGCCGCACCAGGGCATCGTCGATGCGATAGTCGCGGGCTACGTGGCAGCGTCGCGTCTGCAGGCGGCGCGTGGCGACCTGTCTGCGGCGCTTGACGCGGCGGCGGAAGGCGAGCGCGTGGGACTGGCGCGCGGCTTCATGCGCCTGCAACTGACGATGGTGGCCGAGCGTGCACTGCTGCTGCGCGCCGGCGACGTCGAGGCGGCTCGGCGAATGGCCAGCGACCATGGGCTGCTGCCGCAAAGTTCGCAGACCCATCTGCACACAGACAAGGCCGAGCGCCTCGGGGCACGCCTCGATCTCGCGCAGGGGCGGCCCGACCTCGCCCTGCAATGGGCCGATTCGGGCATCGACAGGGCGCGGCGCAGCCATCAGCAGCACAAGCTGGCCGAGTTGCTGATGCTGCGCTCACTGGTGTTGGCGCGAACAGGAGAGGCCGAAGGTGCCCACGACGCGGTGATGGAAAGCCTTCGCATCGCGGCATCGAACGGCTACGTTCGCCTGTACCTCGACGAAGGCGCCGAGTTGGAAGGCCTCTTGCGTCGCGTGGTCGACAAGCCGAAAAGTCCCACGCCGGCGGTTTCATATGCGCGCACGCTGCTGCTTGCCGCAGGCACTGCATCTGCATGCCAGGATGCGGTGACCCTGGGGCAGGAGCGACCAACCGAGCGCGAACTGCAGATCCTTCGCCTGCTCGCAGATGGCCTGTCGAAGGGCGAAGTGGCGGGGCGGCTCGTGTTGACCGAGGGCACGGTCAAGTGGCACCTGCACAACCTGTACGCCAAACTGGGCGTGAGAAACCGCACGGGCGCTTTGCGGGAAGCGCGGGCGCGGGGGTAGCTGTGAGCCGCCGCATCAGGTCGCGACGGCCCCTTGTCCGATCCTCTCGAAGTCGTTGGCGCCGCGAAGCCCTTCTTGTACAGACTGGCGACTCGGGACACTGTGCGCGGCATGGGGACTGCCATCGCCCGCCAGTTTGAACACCGCCACCGTCTGCACCAGCTCTTCGGACTGGCCCTTCAGGCTGGAGGCCGCCGCGGCCATCTGCTCGACCAGCGCCGCATTCTGCTGCGTGACCTGGTCCATATTGGTGACGGCCTCACCCACCTGCGCCACGCCCGCGCTTTGTTCACTGCTGGCCGCGCTGATCTCGCCCATGATGTCGGTCACGCGTCGGATGCTGTCCACGACCTCTCTTATGGTGGTGCCGGCCTGGTCCACCAGGGCGCTGCCTTGCTCGACCCGGCCCACGCTGTCGTCGATCAGGGTCTTGATTTCCTTGGCGGCCTCGACCGCGGCATTTGTCGCCGGAAGCATAACTGTGCCGCGGCGCGAAGCATAACTGTGCCATCCAGGAGAAAACGGCGAAACTTTAAGCCGCATTGATCCGTCTCAAGTTCGCCAAACTCGTTCTAATGAGAATCTAGTGGGAGCGTTTTGCTCTCAGCCGGAGGGCCTTGTTCCTGACTGAGTAGCCTGTAAAGGTGCGAACGCGAAATTCCGAGCGAAGACGCAGCTTTGCTTTTGTTGCCCCCATGAAGTCGCACCGCTTCTGCCGCAGCTTGCCGCTCCATATCTCTCAGTTGAACGACCTTGGCCTGTTCGGCAATCTCGGGCCTGCTCTGATTCCTAGGGGACGCCAGACTCACCGGTCGTCTGGCGAAGTGTGAAATGGAAAGCGTTTTGCCGGAGGAGAAAACCAGGGCCTCCTCGATTTTTTGGCGAAGTTGGCGGATGTTGCCTGGCCAAGACAATTGGGTGTTGATTTCCACGCAGAAGTGACCCACTAACCCCCGGGATTTCCATCCAAACCTGACCCACGTACTAACCCTAACCTGCTGCTTTGCTGAGCAGCAGGAGACCAGGAGTGATAGACGTGGCAACACTGAGTGTCATCAGGCGCTGGGCCCTGCGAGAGCAGCTGTCCATCCGGGAGATCGCCCGCCGCACGGGCCTCTCGCGCAACACCATCCGCAAGTACCTGCGCGCAGGCGAGGCCGAGCCGCACTATGCCAAGCGGGTCAGTCCATCCAAGCTCGATCCCTTCGCCTTGAAGCTCGCCGGCTGGCTCAAGACGGAAGCTGGCCGATCCCGCAAGCAGCGGCGCACCGTCAAGCAGATGTACGTGGATCTGCAGGCGCTCGGTTATGGCGGCTCCTACAACCGTGTGGCGGCCTTCGCCCGCCTCTGGCACGAGCAGCGCCTTGTGTCACAGCAGACCACCGGCCGTGGCACCTTCGTTCCCCTGACCTTCGGCCCGGGTGAGGCCTTCCAGTTCGACTGGAGCGAGGACTGGGCTGTTCTCGCCGGCGTGCGCACCAAGCTGCAGGTAGCCCACTTCAAGCTCAGCCACAGCCGAGCGTTCTACCTGCGCGCCTACCCCCTGCAGACGCACGAGATGCTGTTCGATGCCCACAACCATGCATTCGTAGTCCTGGGTGGCGTGCCCCGCCGTGGCATCTACGACAACATGCGCACCGCAGTAAACCGGGTGCGCCGTGGCAAGGAGCGCGACGTCAATGTGCGTTTCGCCGCCATGGTCAGCCACTTCCTGTCCGAGGCCGAGTTCTGCAACCCGGCCTCGGGCTGGGAGAAGGGCCAGGTGGAGAAGAACGTGCGCGATGCCTGCCATCGCCTGTGGCAGGTAGTGCCGCCATTCCCAAGCCTGTCCGATCTCAATGCCTGGCTTGAAGAGCGCTGCGTGGCGCTGTGGCACGAGATCGAGCACGGCAAGCTGCCGGGCTCCGTCGCGGATGTCTGGGCTCAAGAGAAGGCAAGCTTGATGCCGATGCCCCGGCCCTTCGATGGCTTTGTGGAGCACACCAAGCGCGTCTCACCCACCTGCTTGGTCCACTTCGAGCGCAATCGCTACAGCGTGCCGGCGCCGTATGCCAATCGGCCGGTGAGCCTGCGGGTCTACGCCGATCGCCTGGTGGTCGCCGCCGAAGGCCAGATCGTGTGCGAGCATCAGCGCCTGATCGAGCGTAACCACCACGGTACGGGTCAGACCGTGTACGACTGGCGCCACTACTTGGCGGTGCTGCAGCGCAAACCAGGAGCTTTGCGCAACGGCGCCCCATTCCTGGAGCTACCAGCGGCCTTCAAGCGACTGCAGGCCACCTTGCTCAAGCAACCCGGCGGCGACCGGGAGATGGTGGAGGTACTGGCACTGGTGCTGCACCACGATGAACAAGCTGTGCTCGCTGCAGTGGAGTTGGCACTGGAGTCAGGGGCTGCCAGCAAGACCCACATCCTGAACGTGCTCCACCGCCTGCTGGACGGTAAGCCCGCCCCAGCACCGGTCACATCGCCGCAGGCCCTCAAGCTGGCGGTGGAACCCCAAGCCAATGTGCTTCGTTACGACCAATTGAGGGAGGTGCGCTATGCGTCATGACCCTGCCATCGCTTCCATCGTGATCATGCTGCGCGAGCTCAAGATGCACGGCATGGCCCAGGCAGTTGCAGAACTGGCTGAGCAAGGTGCACCGGCCTTCGATGCGGCGCAGCCCATCCTGTCCCAACTGCTCAAGGCCGAGACCGCCGAGCGAGAGGTGCGCTCGGTGGCCTACCAATTGAAGGTGGCCAGGTTCCCGGCGTACCGGGACCTGGCTGGGTTTGACTTCGGCCACAGTGAGGTGAACGAGGCACTGGTACGCCAGCTGCACCGCTGCGAATTCTTGGAGAACGCCAACAACGTGGTGTTGGTGGGTGGCCCGGGTACGGGCAAGACCCACATCGCCACAGCCCTCGGGGTGCAAGCCATTGAGCACCATCACCGCAGGGTGCGGTTCTTCTCCACGGTGGAGCTGGTCAATGCACTGGAAGAGGAGAAGGCCCAGGGCAAGCCGGGGCAGATCGCGCACCGCCTAGCCTATGCCGATCTGGTGATCCTGGATGAACTGGGCTACCTGCCATTCAGCACGTCAGGAGGAGCCTTGCTGTTCCACCTGCTGTCCAAGCTGTACGAGCGCACCAGCGTTGTGATCACCACCAACCTGAGCTTCAGCGAATGGGCCAGTGTGTTCGGGGATGCCAAGATGACCACGGCACTGCTGGACCGACTCACGCATCACTGCCATATTCTGGAAACGGGTAACGACAGCTACAGGTTCAAGAACAGCTCCGCACAGCAACCACCACAGACCACCAAGAAGGAGAAGGCGACCAAGAACTTATCCACAACGTGAGCGTGAAGCTCACGAACCAGGGTGGGTCAAGATTCGATGGAAATGGTGGGTCAGCTTTGCGTGGAAATCAACAGTCGCGCCGGATTGGCAGCCGGAAATACAAGCCGTGCCCGCTGTTCAGAATATCGTATCCCACGAGCTGCTGAAACGGCCCATGAGAGTAAGTTGCCGACGGAAGAGGGGATTGCGCGCTCACTCTTGGCCGACTTCGAAATAGTCCGGCTTGCCGGCAGGCCAGAACTCACCCCACAGCAGCATCCCGCCCTCAACGTTGAGCACCTCGCCGGTGATGAATTTGCCGGAAGGGGCGGCGAGGTAGACCACCGCCTCGGCGATGTCCTGCACATCGCCGGCCCGCTTCATCGGATTGCACTGGTAGAAGGTGGAAACGTTTTCTTCGCGGTAGTTGTTGAAACCGTTGCTCTCGATGGCGCCGGCACCAATGCAGTTGAGGCGTATGCCGTGCTCCGCCCACTCGATGGCCAGCGTGCGCGACAGCGCGATCACGCCGGCGCGCGAAGCGGTGGTGTGCGCCATGCCGGGCAGGCCGCGGTCGATGGCGGCGGTGATGTTGACGATGTTGCCGGGCCGACCCTGCGCCACCCAGCGCCTGGCCGCGCCCTGCATCATGTACCATGTGCCGTTGAGGTTGGTGTCGATCACGGCGTTCCAGCCTTTGACGCTGAAGTCCATCGCATGGGCGGCAAACTGGCCGCCGGCGTTGTTGACCAGCACGTCGACGCAGCCCAGGCGTTCCCACACGGCACCGAGCATGGCGTCCACCTGCTCGGGGTCGCGGATGGTCATCGGGTAGGTAAACACCTCACGGCCCGACAGCGCGCGCAGTTTTTCGGCGCAGTCCTCGAGCTTGTCGGCCTGGCGTCCGCATATCGCGAGCGTTGCGCCGAGCCGCGCGAACAGGAAGGCAATCGCCTTGCCGATACCGCTGCCGGCGCCCGACACCAGCACCACCTTGCCGGCGAACAGATCGTCGCGGTAGACCGTCGGCAGGGTGGCCAGTGCTTCGTCACCGGGGCCGAACTTGGGGTGCTGCGTTGTGGTTGGGTTCATGCGTTCATCTTGAAGTAATCGGGTTTGGTGATGGTCCAGACTTCCCCCCAGAGCACACCACCTCCATCCACCGTAAGCAGTTCGCCGGTGACGAACTTGCCACTGGGCGCGCTGAGGTAGACCGCAGCCTCCGCTACGTCCTGCACGTCACCGACATGCTTCATCGGGTTGGCTCCGGCGAAGGCCTTCACGGCCTCGGGGGTGTACTGACGGAAGCCGGTGCTGGCGATCGCTCCCGGCGCAATGCAATTGACGCGGATGCCATACTGCGCCCACTCCACTGCAACAGTTTTGGACAGGTGAGTCACCGCGGCGCGCGCGGCGCAGGTGTGGGCAACGCCCGGCATGCCGCGCTGAAAGGTGGCGACGATGTTGACGATGTTGCCCTGTGTGCCTGTGTCGCGCCAGCGGCGGGCCAGCGCGTGCATCATGTACCAGGTGCCGTTCAGGTTGGTATCGATCACCGCTTTCCAGCCCTTGACGCTATAGTCGAGCGCGCGCTGGGGGAACTGTCCACCGGCATTGTTGACCATCACGTCGACGCGTCCGAAGTGCCGCCAAGCCGCGTCCATAAATTGCTCGATCTGCTCGGCATCGCGGATGTTGGTGGGTTGCACCAGCACTTCGGGGCTGCCCAGACGGCGCAGCCGCTCGGCGCAGTCTTCGAGCTTGACCAGGTCGCGCCCGCAGATGGCCAGTTTGGCGCCCAGTCGCGCGTACAGAAAGGCGATGGCCTTGCCGATGCCGCTGCCGGCACCGCTGACCATTACCACCTGGCCATCGAACAGGCCAGGTTGGTAGACGGTCGGTCGGGTCGAGAGTGTCTCATCGTCAAAGCCGAAGCTGGTGGGTGTTGTCATGGGTACTTCAGAAACGAAAAATTCCGTAGCGCGGATCGGCGATGGGCGCATGCGAGGCGGCCGACAGGGCCATGCCCAGTGCGTTGCGGGTATCAACTGGCGCCAACAGTCCATCGTCCCACAAGCGCGAGGTGCCGAAATAGGCGTTGGACTCGCGCTCGGCTTTGTCGTAGACCCGCTGGCGCAGCGCCTGCATTTCGTCCGTGTCGGGTTCGTGCCCCTTGCGGCGCAATTGAGCGATCTTCACGTCAGCCAAGGTGCTGGCAGCCTGTTCGGGGCCCATCACGCCCATGTGGACGTTGGGCCAGGCCCAGATCAGGCGCGGGTCCCAGGCGCGGCCGCACATGCCGTAGTAGCCGGCGCCAAATGCCGCGCTGGTGATGACGGTGAATTTGGGTACCTCGCTACCTGCCTGGGCCATCAACATCTTGGCGCCGTCCTTCGTGATGCCTTCCATTTCGTAGCCGCGGCCTATCATGTAGCCGGTGGTGTTTTGCAGGAACAAGAGCGGCGTGCGGTTCTGGTTGCACAGCGAGATAAAGTGCGCCGCTTTCTTGGAACTGTCGCTGAACAGTACGCCGTTGTTGGCCAGGATGCCGACGCGGTAACCCCAGATGTAAGCGTAGCCGCAGATCAGCGTCGTGCCATAGGCCGGCTGGTACTCGTGGAAGCGGCTACCGTCGACGATGCGCGCGATGAGCTCGCGCTGGTCGAACTGCACCTTGTGGTCGGGCGAGACGATGCCATGGATCTCGTCCGGGTCGTAGTAGGGCGCTTCGGGCTCGCGCTCGGGCAGAAAACTGCGCGCCGGCGGCTTGAATTCAGCCACGATTTCGCGGCAGATTTCAAACGCATGCGCTTCGCTGTCAGCAGGATAGTCCACCGTGCCCGAGATCTGGGTGTGCAGGTCGCAGCCGCCGATCTCGTCGGCGGTGTGTTCCTCGCCAGTGGCGGCCTTGACCAGCGGCGGACCGCCGAGGAACACCCCGCCGGTGCCGCGCACGATGATGCTGTAGTCGCACAGCGCCGGGATGTAGGCGCCGCCGGCCGTGCAGTGGCCGAACACGATGGCCACCTGCGGAATGTTGGCCTTCGACAGAAGGCACTGGTTGCGGAAGACCTTGCCGCCCTCGATGTAGACGCCCGAGAGTTCTTCGAGGAAGGCTCCGCCGCTGTCGCACAGGTGGATCACTGGCAGGCGGTTTTCCAGCGCGATGTCGAGTAGCCGCGAAAGCTTGCGCGGCGTCAATGTGTACCAGACGCCGCCCTTGACGCTGGAATCGTCAGCGTGGATCAGCACCTCGCGGCCACTGACCATGCCCAGGCCGGTGACGACATTGGCGCCCGGCACTTCGCCGTTGTAGTCTTCGCACGCGGCCAACGCCGAAAATTCGAGGAAAGGGGTGCCGGGGTCGAGCAGCAGATCGAGGCGCTCGCGCACCAGCAGCTTGCCCTGATCGCGCACACGTTTGATTTCCTGCGCTGGCCGCTGGTGGCGGGTGATCTCCATGCGTTCGCGGTATTTCGCGATGATGGAGGTCATTGCCTTGTAGTTGCCACGGTACGCCGGGGACGATGTGTCGATGCGGGATTCGATGCGTTTCATCAGTCAGTTCTCAGAGGTCTTGCAGCGTTACGAGGATGGCCTTGAGTCCGAAAGTGGCGCCTACGCCAAAATGCACGGCCTTGACGCATGCTTCGCGCGGCGCGGCCAGCGTGGTTTCGAGCTTCATGCTCTCGATCACCATCAGCGGCTGGCCGACGCTGACCATGTCGCCTGCGGCCACCTGCACGGCGATGACGGTGCCGGGCATCGGCGCGACCAGCGTGTTGGACGCGCCGGCACGGGCTTGTCCAGCTCCACCGGCGTCCATTGTCTCGATCTCGGTGGCGCCGTTGGCGTTGCTGTGCACGAAAACCGATTTTTCACCGGCAGCGATCCAGACAGCGTGTTCCTGACCGTCGATCATGATGCTCTGGCGGCCATCGGGCAAGGCCCCGGCGCGCGCGTCGATGCGGCGCCCGGCCCGCAGAATGGAATATCCGCCATTGCCGCCGCGAGTCACCACCACGTCATGGGTCTGTCCGTCGATCAGGTAGCGTCGGCGCATCGTCAATTCCTCCAGGCGCCCATCGCGGCGTGCATCGCGGGCACGTCGCGCACCGCGCGCAGCAACTCGTGATCGGACAGCACGGCCGCGGCAATCGCCAGGTCGGTGTCTTCCTCGCGAACGATGTCGCGCAGATCCTCGGCGCAGCGCGCCAGCATGCCGGTGTCGGCTCGGCCCTCCATGAATTCGGGGTGCCGCAGCACGCGGGTCAGGTAGCGCGCGTTGGTTGTCAGGCCCAGCAGCACGGTGTCTTGCAGCGCGCGCGCCGAACGGGCAATGGCCTCGTCGCGCGTGGCGCCGTGGCAGATGATCTTGGCGATCATCGGGTCAAAGGCCGCGGTCACGGCCTGGTCTTGGCGCACGCCTGAATCGACGCGCACACCCGGTCCCGCGGGTGCTTGCCAGCGCAGGATTCTTCCGGTGGCCGGGCGGAAGTCATGCTCTGCATCCTCGGCGTAGAGCCGGCATTCAATGGCATGGCCTTGCTGCACGATGTCGGACTGGGCGAAGGCCAGCGGCTCGCCGCGCGCCACCCGCACTTGCTCGCGCACCAGGTCGATGCCGGTGACCATCTCGGTCACTGGATGCTCGACCTGCAGTCGTGTGTTCATCTCGAGAAAGTAGAACTCGCCACCCGCGCCGTAGATGAACTCAACAGTGCCGGCGCCGCGGTAGCCGCAGGCGCGGGCGATGCCGGCCGCGGCCTCGCAGATATCGCGCCGCTGCTTGCTGGTCAACGCGGGCGAAGGGGTTTCCTCGATGATCTTCTGGAAACGCCGCTGCACCGAACACTCGCGTTCCCACAGATGAATCACCTGGCCGGATTCATCGCCCAGAACCTGCACCTCGATGTGGCGGGGGCGTTCGACGTAGCGCTCGACGAACAGCCGACCGTCGCCAAAGTAGCGCTCGCCCTCGCGGCGCGCGGTGGCAAGCTCGCTTTCGAGCTGGGCCAGGTCGCGCACGATGCGCATGCCCTTGCCGCCACCGCCGGCCGAGGGCTTGATCAGCAGCGGTGTGCCCACCTGGAGGGCACGCTCGACGAAGGTTGCCGGGTCGTCGTCCTCGACCGCGCCAGGCGCCACCGGAAAACCGCGTTCGGCCACGAAGTTGCGTGCACGTACCTTGTCGCCCATCAGTTCGATGGTGTCGGCACGCGGCCCGATGAACACGATGCCTGCCTGTTCTAGGGCGCGGGCAAAAGCTGCGTTCTCGGACAAGAAGCCGTAACCGGGGTGCACCGCCTGCGCACCGGTACCATGGCAGGCTTCGACCAGCTGCGCGATGTCGAGGTAGGCAGCAACCGGCGTTGGTCCATGCAATTCGATGGACTGGTCGGCTTCCAGCACGGCCGGGCTGTCGGCATCCAGCGCGTGGTGAGCCACCACGGTGACGAGCCCCATGCCCTTAAGCGTGCGCAGGATGCGCAGCGCGATCTCGCCCCGGTTGGCGATCAGAACTTTTTGAAACACGGGTGGGACTCCGTTGTATGGCGGATGACGGTCAATGCATGCAACGGCGTCTGGCATCAATCGAACACCGGGATGAGGTCGGACACGCGTTCGAACCGGCTGTTCTTGGCGTCCGACCGCAGGACCAGCAGGCTGCTCGGCGAGTGTCGCTGGTTGGGCCCGAAGCTGATCGGCGAAGCCAATCCATCGGTGCCGAAGTTCTTGGTCGTCTCCAGCTTCTCGACGACGCAGGCGCGGGTCAGCGCCTTGCCGCAGCGGCGGATGGCGTCTTCCATCAGCAATGCACCAATATAGGCTGTGATCGAATAGCGGTTGAGCATCTTCTGCTCGTCGGCGGACAGGTACTTCTGTGCCAGCCCCATGAACTTGGCCATGCCTGGCACCGCCATGTCGGTCAGAGGCGGGACGTAGTCGGCGACGAAGTAGCCGTCGCCTGCGGGGCCGGCGAGCGCCTGAACGGGGGTCAGGTGGGCCGAGTGCACCGCAAGGAAGGTCAGGGTCATCTGGTTCTTCGCGGCTTCTTTCATCAGCATCGAGTGCTCGGCCACCACGCCGCCCGACGCGAGGAAGGTCGCACCCACCTGCTTCAGGCTCAGCATCTCGGCCGAGAAGTCCTTGGTACCACGCTTGAAGGAGATCTCGGACACGCTGTTGAGCCCCAGATCCTTGACCGCCTTCTGGTAGCCGCAACGCACGTCGTTGCCAAACTCGTCATCCTGATAGACCAGTGCAAACTTCTCCTTCTGCAGCTTCTTGCTGGTCACCATGTGCTTCATGCCTGCGCTGAGCTCCTGGCAATAGGTGGGTCCGACCACGAATACTGTTTTGTTCGGCGGCGTGAAGTGCGCCGCCGCCACGGCCATGGCGTTGATGGTTGGCAAGCGCTGCTCGTTGATGAAAGGCAGCATAGCTTGCAGCATGGCTGAACCCGAAGTGCCGATCAGGCCAAAGATGCCTTCCACGTCGACCAATCGTTTGACGCTTTGCACAGCGCGCTGAGGCACGTATCCGTCGTCGTCTTGGCGAATCTCCACTTTGCGCCCGTTGATGCCCCCGCGAGCGTTGACATCCTGCTCCCATACCCGCAACGCATGCATGTGAGCCTTGCCCAGCAGGCTCGCCGGACCGCTGACGGGCGTTACCGAGCCCAGGACGATTTTGGTGTCGGTCACGCCGGGGTCCGCAGCAACGACGGTCGTGGCCGTCAGGCCGATGACCATGCTGAGCAGACTGGTGGCGGCATATCGAAAGTATTTGTGTGTCATGAAAGGCACTCCTGGTTGAGAAATGGGGGAGGGCTAGTGGCGCGTCGTCAGGATCACTGGGCGCTCAGAAATTCAGAGGCTCGCTCGAATTTCGCGGCGCTGGCATTTGCCTTGAGCAAAATGGGGCGGGGGCCCGGCTGTCGAGCAAAGGTAAGTCGGCTTCTGTCGTGTTTGCATCTCAATTCTCCTGTTGAATAAACAGCGCGTGTGCCGCCGGGTCAGAAACGGAAGGGCCAGTGGGTCCAGTAGTGCTTGATGTCGCGCCAACGCCCGATCAACCCGTCGGGCTCAAATCGCAGGAACAACACAATCGCGAGCCCATAAATGACACCTTTGATCTCATAGGCGGCAGC
This sequence comes from Acidovorax sp. 107, assembly GCF_003058055.1. Taxonomy (NCBI): domain Bacteria; kingdom Pseudomonadati; phylum Pseudomonadota; class Betaproteobacteria; order Burkholderiales; family Comamonadaceae; genus Acidovorax; species Acidovorax sp. 107. The sequence continues at coordinate 84,605 of NZ_QBTZ01000002.1, forward strand.
GGAGTCCGACCCGCCGAAGCCGGCGCCGATCATGCTGAACACGAAGCCCAGGCTCTCATTGAGCAGAACGATGAAAGCCGTGCCGAGTAAGGCGCCTGCCACCGAACCCAGGCCACCCACGATGAGCATGGAGAGCGCCTCGATCGAGATCAGCAGGCTGAAGCTGTCCACGTTCAGGTAGCGTGTGTAGTAGGCCAGCAAGCCCCCGGCGATGCCGGTGTAGAAGGCGCTGACCATGAACGCCAGCAGTTTGTAGCGCACCAGGTTGACGCCCATGGCCTTGGCGGCGATATCGTGCTCCCGAATCGCCAGGAACGCCCGGCCAATGCGGCTGCGCAGGATGTTCAGGGTGATGAAGGTGAACACCACCACAAAGGCCAGCACCACGTAATAGTAGCCACGTTCGGCCTCCAGCGCCTGGCCGAACAGCGCGGGTTGCGGCACTGTCAGGCCTTCAGAGCCGCCGGTCAGGCCACCCCCGTTGAGGATCAGGTGGTTGATGATCACGGCGAACGCCATCGTCGTGATGGCCAGGTACAGCCCCTTGAGGCGTAGCGACGGTATGCCCACGATGATCCCGGCGACGGCAGCGCTCACGCCGCCGGCGAAGATGGCCGCCAGCATCGGCCAGCCAAGTTTGCCGGCCAGGATGCCGGCCGTGTAGGCGCCGACCGCCAGAAAGCCCGAGTGCCCGAGTGATATCAGTCCAGTGGTGCCGGTCAGCAGGTTCAGGCCCAGTACCCCCAACGCCGTGATCAGCAGCAGCAGAATGACGGAGACATAGTATTTGGCCAGCAGCAGTGGCGCGGCCGCCAGCAGCGCCACCAGAAGACACGACCAGACGATGACAGGGACGGAGTCGGTCAGCGCCAACAATTGACGATAGTCTTGCTTGAAATTTCCGCTACGCATCAGACACGCTCGATTTCAGGTTTGCCGAACAGGCCATAGGGCCTGACCATGAGAACGACGAGGATCAAAAGAAAACCAGCGATCTCCTTCATGCCACGGCCGATATAGCCTTCCGACAGGTTCTCGACCACGCCGATCAGGATGCCGCCCAGCGCGGCACCGAACACCGAGTCCAGCCCGCCCAGGATGACTGCCGGAAAGCTGCGCAAGCCGGTCGTCCACATGCCGGGGTTGACATCGTAGATAACACCGATCAACACGCCGGCAATGGCGGCGAGTCCGGCCGACAGGGCCCAGGACAAGGCGAAGATGCGTTTGACATTGATGCCCATCAGCAGGGCCGCGGTTTGTACGTTGGCGGTGGCGCGCATGGCGATACCGACCCGCGAATAGCGAAAGAAAGTCCACAGGCCGAGCAGCACGACCGCCATCAGCCCGACGGCATACAGTTGCGCCGGGTACAGACCGGCCGGGCCGATTCTGATGATCTCCGTTGGCAGGCCGGCATTGAGCGGCATGGGGTCGGCGCCCCAGATCAGAACCACCACCGAGCGAAGGATCACGGCCAGGCCAATGGTCACCATCACCGTGGAAAACACCGGCTGACCGAGCATCGGACGGATCAGCAAGACCTCGATCAGCAGGCCGATCAGCACCGAGGCGGCGGTCGTCAGCAGCAGCATCGGCCAAAAGCCAAATTGGAAGGTGCCGGACAGGGTGAAGGCGATGTAGGACACCAGCATCATCAGCTCGCCCTGGGCGAAGTTCACCACGCCGGTGGCGCGGTAGATCATGGCAAAGCCCATGCCGATGAAGCCGTAGACCAATCCGACGGCGATGCCTGAAATGACCAGTTGCAGAAAATAGTCCATCAGCCCGCCCCTCCACCGTAGATGATCGCGATCTCTTTCGCGAAGGTTTTTTCGATGACGTTGCGCCGTACCTTCTGGGTGGCGGTGAGCTCACCGTCATCGTGGTCGAGTTCCTTCTCCAGAATCAGGAACTTGCGGATGTTCTCGACACGGGCAAACAGCTTGTTTACGCGCTTGACATCCTCCTCAATCAGTTCGCGCACCTCGGGCAGCAAGGCCAGGCTCTTGTAGGTGGTGTAGGCCAGCTTGCGCTCCTGGGCCCACTTGCCCACCGTGTCAAAGTCGATTTGGATCAGCGCCGCCAGATAGTGACGCCCGTCGCCCAGGATGATGGCCTCGCGAACGTGCAGGCTGTCCTTGAGCGCATTTTCGATCTCGGACGGCGCGATGTTCTTGCCGCCACTGGTGATGATGATGGCTTTCTTGCGGTCGACGATCATCAGCTCGCCGTTGTCAGCCAACGCCACGATGTCGCCCGTGTGCAGCCAGCCATCGACCACGGTTTTGGCCGTGGCGCTCTCGTCGTGGAGATATCCCTTGAACACGGCGGGGTGCTTGACGACGAGCTCGCCGTCGTCGGCGATTTTCCAGTTCAGGCCGTTGATGGGCAGGCCTGTGGCGCCCAGTTTGACCGCTTTTTCATGCTGGAAGAAGATCACGCCGCCGGACTCGGTCATGCCGTAGACCTGGTACACCGGAATGCCCAGAATGCGGAAGAACTTCAGTACCTCGGGCGAGACGCTGGCACCGCCACAGAAGCCGCACTGCATGCGGTCCAGTCCGATGAATTTCTGCAGATTGCGAAACATCAGCAACCACAGCACGAAGAAGTGCAGGCGATCCGACAGGCTGCGGCGACCCCCTTGCGCCTCGACCTTTTCAAACAGACGGCGTCCGGCATCGAAGCAGCGCTTGAAAGCCCAGCGCTGAAAGCGCGAGGCGTCCTGCATGCGGATCAAAATGCCTTGCTGCAGTTTTTCCCAGATGCGCGGCACGCCCAAAAACACCGTGGGCGCGATTTCGCGCAGATTGACCGCCACCGTGTCGATAGATTCGGCATAGTTGACCACGCCTCCGGTGAGCAGGTGCAAGACCGTCGAGAAGGCGCGCTCGGCCACGTGGCACAGCGGCAGGTAACAGACCACCTCGTAATTATGGCGGTCCAGCGTGAAATGAGTCTTGAGCTTGTCAACGGTGACGATCAGGTTGCGGTGCGAGAGCATCGCGCCCTTGGGGGGGCCAGTGGTGCCCGAGGTATAGACCAGCATGCAGGTGTCGTCGGGCCGGGTGTCCTCGATGGCCCGGTCGAAGGTGCTCGCATTCTGGGTCGAGGCGGCGGCGTACTGGTCGCCAAGCTCGAGCACGTCGTCAAACGACATCAGTTGGTCGTGCTTGTAGCCGCGCATTCCCTTCATGTCGGCGCAGATGATCTTCACCAAGTCGGGCAGGCCGGTGGCGTGCTTGTTCATGGCGTCGAGCACCTTGTCGACCTGCTCTTGGTCGCCGCAGACCACGAACTTGCTGTTCGAGTGGTGCACGATGTATTGCAACTCGGGCCATGGGTTGGTGGGGTAGATGCCGACCACAATGCCGCCGATGGCCTGCGTCGCCAGGTCGGAAAACATCCAGTGGGGGCTGTCCTCGCTGGCAATGGCCAGGCGATCCCCCTTCTCGAATCCGAGGGCCTTCAGGCCGTGGGCAAAGCGGCGAGCGGTCTCCAGATAGTGCTGCCAGCTCATCCGGTTCCAGATGCCGTAGTCCTTCTCGCGAAACGCGAGCGCATCCGGAAAGCCTTGCGCCCAATGCCTGAGCAGCTTGGGCAGTGTGGTGTTGCCGTCGCGCAGCGCGGCGTCCAGGTTATCGATCACGCGGCCTCCTTGGTCTTGCTGCCCAGGTAGGCGTCGATCACGGCCGGGTTGGCCGATATTTCAGCCGGTGTGCCCTCGCCGATCTTGCGGCCGAAGTTGAGCACACAGACGCGGTCGGAGATGTCCATCACGATGCCCATATCATGCTCGACCATTAGAACCGAAATACCGAGTTCGTCGCGGATGTCAAGCACGAAGCGAGCAATGTCTTCGGTCTCCTCGCTGTTCATGCCCGACACCATTTCGTCCAGCAGCAGCAACTTGGGCTCGGTGGCCAGTGCGCGCCCCAGCTCGACCCGCTTTTGCAGGCCATAGGACAAGGTGCCCACCGGCATGTCGCGGATTTCCTCGATTTCGAGAAAGTCGATGATCTCTTCCACCTTGCGGCGGTGGTCGATCTCTTCGCGCCGTGCCCGCCCGAAGAACCACGAGGCATCCAGTACGTTGGTGGCCATGTGGCAGTGGCGGCCTACCATCAGGTTGTCCACCACGCTGGCATGCTTGAATACCGCCAGGTTCTGAAAGGTCCGACCGATGCCGATGGCGGCCAGGCGGTGCGCCGGCATGCCGGTGATGTCGCGGCCATCGAAATGCACGGTGCCGCTGCTGGGCTTGACGACGCCGCTGATCATGTTGAAGGTGGTCGTCTTGCCGGCTCCATTGGGACCGATCAGGGAATAGATTTCACCGCGCCGGACGTGAAAACTGACGCCGGCAACGGCTTCGACGCCGCCGAAGCGCTTGGACAGGGTTTCGACCCCTAACAATGTGTCGTTCATGTTCTTCTCAGGACAGCCAGCGCTTGCGCCGCTTGTAGTGCTTCACGTCGCGCATGTTCTTGCGCGACCCGCCTTCACTGAAGCCCAGGTAGAACTCGCGCACGTCGTCGTTGCGCAGCATCTTGTCGGCCTCACCATCGAGCACTACGCGGCCGTTTTCCATGATGTAGCCATAGTCGGCCATGGCTAGTGCCATCTGCGCGTTCTGTTCCACCAGGAGAATGCCCATGCCTTCTTGACGACACAGGCGCGTGATGATTTCGAAGATTTCTTCGCTGATCTGTGGCGCCAGACCGAGCGTGGGCTCATCGAGCATCAGCAGTTTCGGGGACGACATCAGCGCGCGGCCGATGGCCACCATCTGCTGTTCGCCGCCCGAAAGATAGCCCGACACCGTGCTGCGTTTTTGCACCAGACGCGGGAACAACCCATACACCATCTCCATCTGGCGCCTGGCGTCGGTCAGGCTGCGCGTGTAGCCGCCCATCACGAGGTTTTCCTCAACCGTCAACTGGTCGAACAGGCGGCGCCCCTCGGGCACCATGACCACGCCGGCGCGCACGATTTCGTCCGGCGCCAGGCCGGCCAGCGGGCGGTTTTCAAACGTGATCTGACCACCCTTGATCTCACCGTCTTCCGGATACAGTACGCCCGAAATGCCTTTGAGCGTGGTTGATTTGCCGGCCCCGTTGGAGCCGAGCAGGGCAACGATGCGGCCTTTGCCCACCGCCAATGAGGCCTCCCGCACCGCCTCAATGGTGTTGTCGTAAACGATCTGGACATTGGTGAGATTCAGCATGACAGACCGCTTCTTGCACCATGCTGCGGGGGCGCAACCATTGAACGGCTCTGCCGGTCGATCTCGGTAAGGCGGGCCGTCGGGATGGCAGCCGCAGCCGTGCGCACTTGCGGCCTGGAGGGGCCGGATTTTGGGGTGCGACCATAAGCTCTGAGCTTCAGGGTATCGGTCGGACTGGCAGTGAATTTTCTCAAGGTTTGTCCCGTGTTGGCCGTGTTGGGCAGGCGGCTGGCCTGCCTTGTGCCCTGCCGTTCTGCAACGGCATGCGCCATGCCTTGCTCACAGGCATTAATCTAACGGTAGTTAGATTGATATCAACTAGAAAAAACCCTATGCCGGTGCCGACGACTCCGGTTGTGAACGCGAGCGGCAACTTCTGCCCAAGCTCGCTTCCGAATGGAAGCGGGTGCTTCAGCGTCGCTCGGCTACATTCCCGCGTAGTTCGGCCCGCCGCCGCCTTCGGGTGTGACCCAGACGATGTTTTGGGTCGGGTCCTTGATGTCGCAGGTCTTGCAGTGCACGCAGTTCTGTGCGTTGATCTGCAGCCGGTCGCTGTGGTCCTCGTCCTTCACGAACTCGTACACGCCGGCTGGACAGTAGCGGCTCTCGGGGCCGGCGTATTTCGCCAGGTTGATCTGCACTGGCACGCCGGCGTCCTTGAGCGTCAGGTGCGCGGGCTGGTTTTCTTCGTGGTTGGCGTTGCTGACGAACACGCTGGAGAGTCGGTCGAAGGTGAGTCTGCCGTCGGGCTTGGGGTAGCTGATCTGCGGCATCTCGGCGGCTGGGCGCAGGGTGGTGTGGTCGGCCTGTGTGCGGTGAATCGTCCAGGGCGGACGCTGGATGCCGAGCCTGGGCAGCAGCCACTGCTCAATTCCGGTCATCAGCGCACCCACGGTGTTGCCTTTCTTGAACCACTGCTTGAAGTTGCGCGACTGGTCGAGTTCGGTGTGCAGCCAGCTGTTTTCGAACGCAGCCGGATAGGCGCTGAGTTCGTCGCTGCTGCGTCCGGCGGCCAGGGCTTCAAACGCGGCTTCGGCGGCCAGCATGCCGCTTTTGATGGCGGCGTGGCTGCCCTTGATGCGGCTGGCGTTCAGGTAGCCTGCATCGCAGCCCACCAGCGCGCCGCCGGGGAAGATGGTCTTGGGCAGGGAGAGCAGGCCGCCGGCCGCGATTACGCGCGCGCCGTAGCCGATGCGTTTGCCGCCCTCGATGTGCTTGCGGATGGCCGGGTGGGCCTTCCAGCGCTGCATTTCCTCAAAGGGGCTGAGCCAAGGGTTTTTGTAATCGAGCCCGGTGACGAAGCCCAGCGTGACCTTGTTGCCTTCCAAGTGATAGAGAAAGCCGCCGCCGTAGGTCTGGCTGTCCATCGGCCAGCCGGCCGTGTGCACCACCCGACCGGGTTGGGCGCGGGCCGGGTCAATCTCCCACAGTTCCTTGATGCCAATGGCATGGCTTTGCGGATCGCGGCCTTCGTCGAGCTTGTATTTGGCGATGAGCTGCTTGCCCAGATGGCCGCGCGCGCCTTCGGCAAATATGGTGTACTTGGCGTGCAACGCCATGCCGAGCTGAAAGCCGTCGTGCGGCTGGCCGTCCTTGCCAATGCCAAGGTTGCCGGTGGCCACGCCCTTGACCGAGCCGTTCTCGTTGTAGAGCACCTCGGCGGCGGTAAAGCCGGGGAAGATCTCCACGCCCAAGCCTTCAGCCTGCTCGCCCAGCCATTGGGTCAAGGCGCCCAGGCTGATGACGTAGTTGCCCTCGTTGTGGAAGCAGTCGGGCACCAGAAAGTCGGGCGTGCGCCTGGCGCCAGTTTCGCTCAGGAAAAGCACATCGTCACCTGTGACGGGCTGGTTCAACGGGGCGCCAAGTTCCTTCCAGTTGGGGAAGAGTTCGTGCAGCGCGATCGGATCCATGACGGCGCCGGAGAGAATGTGAGCACCGGGCGTGGAGCCTTTTTCAAGTACCACGATGGACACGTCCTGGGCATTTTCTGCGGCGAGCTGCTTGAGGCGGATTGCCGTGGCCAAGCCGCCTGGTCCGGCGCCCACCACCACCACGTCATATTCCATCGCTTCGCGGGGGCCGTATTGATCGAGCAGGGAGGTGGGCGTCATGCGGAGAGAACCCGGAAAGTGGGAGGCCCTGGGGCCCAAGTTGGCGAAAGGGGCGGTTCAGTGGCCGTTGTCGGCCGGCAGCGGCGGTGCGGTGCGCGGTGCGCCGTCACGGGTGTAAACCATGACCGTGCGCTTGAACGTGCAGACGATGACGCCGCCCTGGTTGTAGCCTTCGGTGCGCACCGTCACGACGCCGACGTTGGGACGCGACCGTGACTCACGCTTGTCCAACACCGTGGAACGTGAATAGAGCGTGTCGCCCTCGAACACCGGATGCGGCAGACGAACTTCGTCCCACCCGAGGTTGGCCATGACGTTTTGCGATACATCACTCACCGTCTGTCCGGTCACGAGGGCCAGCGTGAGGCAGGAGTTGACGAGAGGGCGGGCGAACTCCGTTTGCGCGGCATAGTGGGCGTCGAAGTGCAGCGGGGCCGTGTTTTGCGTCAACAGCGTGAAAGAGATATTGTCGTGCTGGGTGATGGTGCGCCCGAGGGCATGCCGATACTCGTCGCCGACCTCGAAGTCTTCATAGAACCGGCCGCGCCAGCCTTCCTTGACAGTCATTTGTTGCTCCTGCAGTCATGCGTGAGGATTCCATCGAACACGATCGCCGTGATTTGGCGTGAGAAGTCCTGAAAAGAGCCGCGCTGGGGGTTGTACCATTCGACGGTCCAGTTCAATGCGCCAATCACGAAAAGCCGAATCATGGCCGTGTTGGTGTCTTGGCGCAATTCGTTGCTAGCGAGTGCCGACTCGAGCAGCCGATCCCAGTAGTCCGCGTAAGCGCGACGGACAAGCCTGTGGCGATTCTTGGCGCTGGTCGGAATCTGACCATAGATGCGAATGTTGGCCGACGTAAAGTCGCCATGGTGGAGCAGTCCCCAGAGGTGGCCTTCGATGCCAGCGGCGATCCGGTCACGCCATGACATGTTCTCAGGAAGTGCGTCAATACGGGCACGGACAGCGTCTGCGACGATCGTGATTCCCTTGTCTAGGACTTCGCCAAGGATCTGCTCTTTTGATTCGAAGTGGTAATAAATGCTGCCGGCTTTGACTCCTGCGGCATCGGCAATCTCGCGCAACGTGGTGGCAGCATAGCCACGATGCCTGAACAGTCGTGAGGCTTCGAGCAACACACGCTCGCGCGTTGCTGGGTCATTTCTGTCATTTTGGCCGGATTTTGCGTCTGTATTTGACTGCATATTGGTCATTAGTTAGATTCAACATGCAAATCGTATCAGGCTGGGCTATGCTGGAAGTCGAGACCCCGTGCGTGGGCGCGTCGCATGAGATTATTCAGGGCTTGCATTCGCTCACATGTTGCCATCAACCCACTGCCTGAAATCAGGCTTGCGCTTTTCCAGGAAAGCGTGGACACCTTCTTTAGATTCTGCCGTGTCGTAGTACAGGCTCAGCGCCTGAAGTCCCAGGCTGCCGATGCCGCGAATGTGCTCTGTGGATGCATTGAACGAGCGTTTGGCGATGGCCAGCGCGGTAGGACTCTTTTCGACAATCTCCTTGCACCAGCGTGCGACTTCGGCGTCGAGCTGGTCGTGCGGCACGACGGTGTTGCACAGGCCCATGACCAAGGCTTCCTGCGCATTGTAGCGGCGACACATATACCATATCTCGCGTGCTTTCTTTTCGCCCACCACATGGCTCAGGTAGGCCGTGCCCCAACCAGGATCGACCGAGCCGACCTTCGGGCCGACCTGACCAAACACCGCTTTGTCCGAAGCGATGGTCATGTCGCACAAGGTGGCGAGCACGTTGCCACCCCCAATGGCGTAGCCCTGTACGCGGGCGATCACGGGCTTGGGCACGTCACGAATGGCGCTATGAAATTCTTCCACCGGGATGCCGATGGTGCCCCGGCCGTCGTACTGACCGGCGTGGGCCGATTGATCGCCGCCGGTGCAGAAAGCACGATCACCGGTGCCCGTGAGCACAATGGCGGCGATGCGCTTGTCCCAGCCGGCTTTCATGAAGGCCTGCAGCAGCTCCTCGACGGTCTGGCCGCGAAACGCATTCATTACCTCGGGGCGGTTGATTGCGATGTAGGCCACCGAGTCGCGCTCTTCGTAGAGGATGTCCTTGAATTCCATGGGTTTTCCTTTTTGTTCGTTGTGTCGATGGCGCATGGCAGCCCACCATGCCCCAGCGTTTATCCAATCATGCTGTAACCACCAGAAACGGAAAGCACCTGCCCGGTGACATGGCCCGCAACCTTTGCCGAAGACAGGAAGACGACGGCATTGGCAATGTCCTGTGGCCGCCCCACTTTGCGCAGCGGCAGCGCCTTGGCGACTTTCTCCAGTTGCTCGGGCGTGAACATGCTGCCAGCATCGACCCACATGCTGCTGCCGCCTACTTCGTCGGTGGTGCTCGGGATCGTGACGCCGGGGCAGACCACGTTGCAGCGGATGCCGTAACGCCCGTTTTCCTTGGCGATGGTTTTCATGAAGCTGTTGATGGCCGCCTTGACGCCGCCATACACCGCCTCGCGCGGTTCGCCCTGACGGCTCGCATCGGAACTGATGGAGACGATGGAGCCCGCGTTGCGGGGAATCATCAGATCCAGCGCGATTTTGGTGCAGTTGAGAACGCCGAGGTAGTTAATGTTGATGATCTTCTGCCACAGGTCGGGGGTCGTCTGGGTAAAGAACAGCAACTGGTCCCATCCCACGTTGTTGACGAGCACATCGACGCCGCCGAACTTGTCGGTCGCGGCCTTGAACATGGCCTGCACCTGGTCGAGCTTGGTGACATCGGTTTTGACGACTTGCGCCGACGCGGCCCCGTTCGCCAGAGCGAATTCCGCCGTCTTTTGCGCCTGCTTGTCGTCGATGTCCCCGATGGTGATGTGGGCGCCCTCAGCGGCGAAGCCAAGCACGATGGCGCGACCGATGTTCGAGCCGCCACCGGTGACGATGACCGATTTGCCTTTGAGATCCAGATCCATATTGATTCCTCGCGCACTTGGCGCATCATTGATTCCTACACAGCATAACTGCCAAACGATAGTTAGGTTTGACGGTCGAGTTTTCCGGTGTTTGGCAGGGGCGCAGTCGCGGTAAAGCCGGCCTTGATCTGACCATGCCCCTCCCCAGGCATGGCCGTTGCTATTTGCCCTTGGCGAACTCGCCTGATTCTTTCTTCACGATGTCCTGGATCACATCGTCATACGCCGAGAACCAGTCAGTCTGGGGTACCCAGTTGGCGCCATCCCACAGGTCGATACGGGTCTTGCCACCGCCACCATGGTCCTTGGAGGTCACCGTCACAGGGGCGATCAGGCCTTCGGCGTCAAAGTTTTTCAGGTTTTCCAGGCCGCGCTTCATTTTTTCAGGGGTGATGGGCCAGCCGTGTTGTTTGACAGCCTGGCGAGCCCCCTCGAAAACGCTGGCATAGATGGCCAGACCGGTGTTGTAGTAGATGTCGTTGAGATGCTTGCGGTCACCGCTGCCCTTGCCCTTCTCGTACAGGTCCTTGATGATCTGTTGCATCAGCGGGTGGCTCTGTCCACCTGACACGTTGGTGCCTCGTTTGACGCCTTTCGCGCTTTCCAGACCGATGTTGGCGAGGTCAACTTCGTTGAACCAGTTGACCGCGATGTACTTGTCCATCGGAATGCCGTTGCGCTTCATCTCGCGCGCGGCGACAACGTGCATGTTGGACAGATTCCAGCTGATGACCCAATCGGGGTTGATGCGGCGGATCTGGGTCCAGGCCGCGGCTTGGTCATTGCCGGGCATCGGGTTGGGAATGAGGTGCAGATCAAATCCCTCCTTGGCGGCGAGCGTCTTCAGCACGCCAATCGGCTCCTGACCGAACGGATAGTCTGGGTAGATGAACGCGATCTTCACGCCTTTGAGGCTGCCGTTGGCCTTGGTCTTGATGTAGTGGATGTTGTTGGCCATCTGGCCCCAATAAGTCGGCCCAATGGGGAAAATCCACTTGAACACATCGCCATCGACGGCATCGCCACGGCCCACGAAGGATTGCACCATCACCTGGCCATCCGCCATGGCGCGAGGCAGAACGGCGCGGGCAACCGGCGTGGACAGGAAATCAAAGGAAATGGCGCCCTCGCGCTTCATTTTTTCGTAGCACTCGATGCCGCGCTGCGGTTCGTTGCCGTGGTCTTGAACCATGATCTCGATGGGGTGACCTTCGATGCCGCCCTTCTGGTTCAATATCTTGGCATAGTCGTTCGCAGCCTGAGAGATTTGCGGGGTGACAAAGCCGTAGGACTTGCTCAGGTCATAGCACAGCGCGAATTTGATGGGTTGGGCTAGCGCGGACGTCAGGCCGGCAAACGCCAATCCCAAGCCGGCCACGACAGAAATAAACTTGGATCGCATGTCTGTTTTCCTACCATGAATCGTACGGGTTGAAAAAGCCCGGGGTGCACGCCGTACCGTACCGCCTAGGACTGGTTACAAACCGAGTGTCGAGATTGCTGGGGCTCCGGGGGGTCAAGTCAGCCAGCGTTTACGCCGGCGATAGTGTTTGATGTCATGGAAGCTGCGTCCTTCGGCGCCGCCAAGATAGAACTCCTGGATATCCGGGTTCTTCTTCATCGCCTCGGCGCTGTCATGCATTACCACGCGTCCGTTCTCGATCAGGTAGCCGTGCGAGACCACCTCCAGGGCGGCAATGGCGTTTTGCTCGACAAGCAGGACGGACAGACCTTCTTCCTTGTTGATGCGCCGGACGATGTCAAAAATCTCGGCCACGAGAAAAGGGGCCAGTCCTAGGCTGGGCTCATCGAGCATCAGCAGTTTGGGTTGCGTCATCAGGGCGCGCCCAATGGCCAGCATCTGCTGCTCGCCACCTGACAGGTAGCCGGATTGGGCGGTGCGCCGCTGGTGCAGGCGCGGGAAGTAGGTGTAGACCATGTCCTTGTTGCGCAGCATGTCCTGGCGGTTGCCACGCACCGCCGACGCAGCTGCAAGGTTTTCGTCCGGCGTCAGGTGCTCGAACACGCGCCGCCCCTCCAGCACATGAACGATACCGAGTTTGACGCGCTCCTGCGGTGCCAGCGCATCAATGTTCTGACCCAGAAAACGGACTTCTCCGCGGGTGATCTGGCCGCGCTCGGGGCGAAGCAACCCGCTGATGGATTTGAGCGTCGTGCTTTTGCCGGCGCCGTTGGCGCCCAGCAATGCGACCATGCCGCCTTGCGGCACATCGATCGACACGCCCTTGATGGCGAGCGAGACGTGGTCGTAGATGACCTCGACGTTGTTGAGTGACAGAACCCGAGCGGGGTCCGAGACCTGGTTTTCCATACGCGGAGGGAGGGCTGTTGATTGATCGGTCGCGTGCATGGGGTGGTCCTTACTTACTTGCGGGCGTAGCCGAAGGGCCAGACCAGGAGATAGTTGCGCAGATTGGTGTACATCTTGCCAAGGCCCATGGGCTCGACCAGCAGGAAAACGATGATCAGTGCGCCATACACCGCATGCGGGATGTGGGCCAGTGTTTCAAACCCGAGCGTGGCGCCTGCGAGCTGTGCCAGCCAGGCGATCAAGCTGTTCATCAGGCCGGGCATCAACAGAATGAAGGCGGCCCCGAAATAGCTGCCGATGATGCTGCCCAGCCCGCCGACGATCACCATGGCCAGCAGCTCGATCGACACGTTGACGGCGAATTGCTCCGGCGTGGCGGCCCGATAGAAGGTGAAGACCAGGATGGCGCCGCTGACGCCCCCGATGAAGGACGAGGTGGCGAAGGCCACCAGCTTGTAGTAGAGGCTGTGCACGCCGATGACCGCCGCGGCGAAGTCTTTCTCCCGCACGGCGACGAGCGCGCGGCCCAGCGCGCTGCGGCGCAGATTGAGCATGAAGACCGTCACGAGCAGGCACCAGCCCAGCGCCACGTAATAGAGGCCGGCCTCCGAGGTGATGGCCTGACCGAGCAGGCGCATCGCGGGGGCCTGCAGTGTGGCCTGGGTGCCGCCGCTGATGGCCGGCACGTGGGAAATCACCCAGTCCATCACGAACTGCAGCGCCAGCGTGCTGAGCGCCAGATACAGGCCTTTGACGCGCAGCGCCGCGAACGCGAAGACGATGCCGATGACCGCGGCCATCACGCCGCCGAGCACCACGGCGATTTCCCAGGGAATACCGTTGCGCGCGCCATGCACTGCCGTGTAGGCGCCGATGCCCATGATGGCGGCGTAGCCGAAGTGGAACTGACCGGCCCAGCCCAGGATCAGGTTCAGGCCGAGCACGGCCGCAGTCCACACCAGCCAGGGCAGCAGATGGGTGCTGAGGACGAGCGTGCTCATGGTGAATGGCGCGGTGATGGCAAAGGCCAGCAGCAGGCCGATCATCCAGCGGTCTGCGGGCAAGGGGAAAAGGGCCCGCGTGCCAGCGTAACTGGTGTGGGAAATGCCTGATTGACGGAACAGCATGGGCTCAAATCCTTTCGATGTCGTGGCGCCCGAACAGGCCGTGCGGCCGAATCAGGATGGTCAGAATCAGCGTTGCTGCCATCACCAGGTCGCGGCTGCCGCCACCCACCAGCGGGTCTAGGTAGCCGGACGCAACGCCTTCCAGAAGACCCAGCAGCAAGCCTGCCAGAATGGCGCCGCCGATGCTGTCCAGGCCTCCGAGAACGGCGACCGTCAGGCCCTTGAGCAGTAGCAGCGCAAGCCCCTGATTGACCCCTTGAACCGAGCCCCACAGCACGCCGGCCGTGGTGGCCAGCACCGAGGACATGGCCCAGGAAAACGCCACCCCGCGTTCCACCGAAATACCGACCGACCAAGAGGCGATGTAGTCATCGGAGATGGCGCGCAGGACGATGCCCCTGCGTGTGCTAAAGAAAAACATCAAGACCAGAAACAGCGCGGTGGCGACCACCGCTCCCACTACATAGGCGCGACTCAGCAGGATCGGTCCCAGGAACAGCGGTTGATCGCTGATGCCAATGTGCAGCGGACGGCCCGAACCGCCCCAGATGGCCATGGTGGTCGCGCGGATGAAAATGTCGAGCCCCAGCGTCATCATCAGGATCATGATGATGGGCCGGCCTGCGAGTCGGCGCAGCGCCACCCGCTCGATGCCCATGCCGACAAAGAACATCGTTGCCATGGCCAGTGGAATGGCCGTCCACATGGGCAGTCCCAGGCCATTGGCGATGGCCAGCACCACATAGGCGCCCAGCATGGTCATCGCGCCTTGCGCCAGGTTGGGCACGGACGACGATTTGTAGATGAGCACGATGCCCAGGGCCACCAGGGAGTACATCAACCCCGACAGTGCGCCATTGATGGCCAACTCGGCAAACAGTGAGAAATCCATGGTTCAAACCTCCTGCACCGAGAGTTGGCGTTCGATGGTGCCGACCTCCCCGGACTCGTATGTGATCCGCGCTTTCATCGTGACCGTTTTCTGTCCGCCGTAGATCGCATCGATGATGGGCGCATAACGCTCTTCCACCACGTTGCGGCGCAGCTTGCGGGTGCGTGTGATCTCGCCATCATCGGGGTCGAACTCCTTGTGCAGCGACACGAAATGGCGCAGCTTCAGCCCATCCGGGAGGATGCTGTTGACGCGCTGAATCGCGGTCGCGATCAGTTGCATCACCTCGGGTGTTTGCGACAGATCGGCGTAGGACATGTAGGAAATGCCCCGCACCTCGGCCCAATGGCCTACCGTTTCCTTGTCGATGCAGATGATGGCCGCCAGTGTGTCGCGACCGCTTCCGAGCACCGCCACGTCCTTGATGTATGGACTGAACTTGAGGCGGTTCTCGATGTAGTTCGGGATGTAGCGTTCGCCTTGGGCGGTATGCACCACCTCCGACAAGCGCCCGAGCACCACCATATGCCCGTCAGGCTCGACATAACCGGCATCGCCCGTGCGCAGCCAGCCATCCGCCAGCGCTTCCTGGGAGGCTTTTTCCAGCTTGTAGTAGCCGGAGAACACGCTCCCGGAGCGCACCATGATCTCGCCGTTGTCGCTGATTTTGACCTCGACGCCCGGCAATGGCCTGCCGACCGTGTGCAGGCGCACTTCCTCGGCGTCCTGCAAGGCATTGAAGGCACTGCTTTCGGTCTGGCCATAGAACTGGCGCAGTTTCACGCCCAGCGCGCGGTAAAAAACAAAGGTGTCTTCGCCAATGGCTTCGCCGCCGGTGAAGGCACTGCGCAGGCGGGTCAGGCCCAGCTGGTCCTTGATCGGCCCGAAGACCAGCCATTCGCCCAGCTGGCGCATCAGACGCTCTTTCAGGCCGGGCTGTTTTCCCTCGAGCTTGCGCCGTTCGGCGGCCAGCGCGGAGTTCATGAAAACATCGTAGAGCCATTTCTTGAGCGGCGTCGAATCCTCCATGCGCACCTGGATGGTGGTCAGCATGTTGTCCCAGCTGCGGGGTGCCGCCAGATAGAAGGTGGGAGCGACCTCGCGCAGGTCGTGCAGCACCGTTTCCTGGCGCTCGGGAATGTTGATGGTGAAATGCATCGCGATACCCGCGCCCACCGTGATGGCAAAGTCACCCACCCAGGCCATGGGCAGGTAGGCGAGTATGGTTTCGCCAAAGGTGAAGGCGCCCCCCCGATGGGCGTTGCCCACGCCGGCCAGCAGATTTCTGTGGCTCAGCACGACCCCTTTGGGTTTGCCCGTGGTGCCCGACGAGTGTACAAACACGGCGGGTCCGTCGGGCTGGGCACGTTCGATCAAGGCGTTTCGCAGTTTCGGCTCGGCACGCAGGCGATCCGCACCGATGGCCAGCAGCTTGTCCCACGACACCAATCCGGGATTGGGATAGCTGGCCAAGCCGCGCGGCTCGTCGTAAATGATGTGGTCAATCGGCTTGTCCTGATCCCCCAGATCGAGTACCTTGTCGACCTGTTCCTGGTCTTCGGCCAGGACGAAGCGGACATGCGCCTCGTGCATGAAGTGACGTATTTCGTCATGCGTGGCGTCGGGGTAAACCGGCATCGCGTAGCCGCCCAGCATGCCGGCGGCGAGCATGCCCATGTAGAGCCGGGGCCGGTTGTCACCCAGCACCAGCAAGGCATCTTCGCGATCAAACCCAAGATGCTCCATGCCCGCCGCGCAGGCCAGGGTGTCGTCGAGCAGCTGTGACCAGCTGGTTTCCTGCCAGATGCCCAGATGCTTTTCGCGCATCGCCACGCGCTGGCCCAGCAGTTCGGCGTTGCGGGCCAGAATCCGGATGAGGGTGGTGCCGGGGCCCAGATCCCATGGGGTGTTGCCGTTCTTGACGGTGTCGATGTCAGCGCGTCGCATGCGCACCCCCCAGATAGGCCTTGATCACGCGTTCATCCTTCATCACCTCGGCCGGAATCCCGGTTCCTATGGTTTCACCGTAGCTGAGCACCATCATGCGATCACAGATGCCGGTGATCACGTCCATGTGGTGTTCGATCAGCAGCACGGTGACGTTGCGTTCGTCACGCGCGTCGAGAATGAAACGCGCCATGTATTCCTTTTCCTCCTGGTTCATGCCGGCCATGGGTTCGTCAAGAATGAGGAAACTGGGTTCGGCCACCAGCGCGCGCGCCAGTTCGACCCGCTTTTTCAGGCCGATCGGAATGCTGTCCACAAGTTCGTCGCGCACGCTCTGGAGCTGCATGAAGTCGATGATTTCCTCGACCTTGAGCCGGTGCGCCATCTCATCCTGTCGGCCCAGCCACCAATACAGGGCGGTTTTGACCACACCGGGCTTCATGTGGATGTGACGGCCCAGCAGGATGTTGTCGAGCACGCTCATGCCGTTGAACAGCGCCAGATTCTGGAAAGTGCGGGCCACGCCCAGGGTGGCCACCTTGTGCGGCGCCATGCCGGTGATGTCGTGGCCATTGAGCCATATGCTGCCGACCTGCGGTGGGAAGAAGCCGGTGATAGCGTTGGTCATGGTCGTCTTGCCGCTGCCGTTGGGTCCGACCAGGCCAAAAATTTCCCCGCGCTCGATGCGCAGATGGACCCCGGTCACCGCGACCAGACCGCCGAATCGCCGCTCCAGCCCCCGGCATTCGAGAACGGGGATGGTGGCCTCGTCGCTGGCTTGCATCGAAGCCGCCCCCTGCTCTCTGGCGCTGCGATGGGTACTGATGGTGTTGATCACTGAAGGTGCCTATGACATTGAAGGGGTGGACCATGTGCTCGATGGCAACTTGCCAGCCCAATTGCTGCTTCACATAAAAAATCTAATCCATAATACGTCGAACGTTAGTTAGGGGCCACGGGGGTTTCCCTAGTTCTTTCCAGCGGGCGTTCATGCCGCTGCTTGTTGCACAGTACCCCGCGCAATCAGGGCGTCAATGGTGGCAACGCCGTAGCCATGCTCTAGTAGCAGCTCGCGCGTGTGCTGGCCAAAGCGCGGCGGGGCGCTGTGCGCCCGGCCTGGTGTACGTGACAGCTTGACCGGGATGCCGATGCCCGACATTCCCTCCACCTGCACCACCATGTCGCGATGTAGGGTGTGCGGGGCGGTCAAGACCTGAGGAACGGTTCTGACTGCGCCTGCGGGAATGCCGGCTGCCAGCAGTTCCTGGCACAGCCACTCGCCATCCACCTTCAGCAAATGCTCTTCGAGCAGAGCGCGCAGCGCATCGCGGTGTTGCAAACGGTCGGCGTTGGTGGCAAAACGCGGCTCCTCGGCCAACTCGGGTCGGCCGAGGAACTCGCACAGTTTTTTCCACTGTCCGTTGTTGCCGATCCCCAGGAAGACCTCGCAGGTCTGGGTCGGAAACTTGTCGTAGGGCACGATGTTGGAATGCGCATTGCCGCTGAGCGTGGGTGTCTGGCCCGACTGCAGCCAGTTGGCGCTTTGCGGGTGCAGCAGCGACACGGCGGTGTCGTACAGCGTGGCCTCGACGAACTGCCCGCGCCCGGAACGCTGGCGTTCGATCACCGCCAGCAGCACGCCGATCACGGCCGACAGGCCGGTGGCGATGTCCACCACCGGGACGCCGACCCGCAGCGCTCCGGTGTCCGGCGTGCCGTTGACGCTCATCAGGCCGCCCAGCGCCTGTGCCACGGCGTCGTAGCCCGGCGCGCCGCCCAGTGGCCCATTGGCGCCGAAGCCGCTGACGCGGCAGTGGATCAGGCGCGGGAAGCGTTCGCGCATCGTCTGATCATGGCCTATGCCCCAGCGTTCCAGCGTGCCGATCTTGAAGTTCTCGATCAGCACGTCGGCATCCGCCAGCATCTTGAGCACAATCTCGCGCCCCTCGGGCAGGGACAGGTCGATCACGATGTCGCGCTTGTTGCGGTTCAGGCCGTTGTAGTAGGCGGCGGTGCCGTCGTCGGCAAAGGGCGGGCCCCAAGCGCGGGTCTCGTCGCCGGCGGGCGGCTCGACCTTGATGACGTGGGCGCCGTGGTCGGCCAGGATCTGGCCGCAGTAAGGCCCGCCGAGCACGCGCGACAGGTCGATCACCTTCAGACCGGCCAGCGCACCGAAGACTGGGAGGGAGAGGCGTGTGTTCATGGTGGCTTGTCAGTACGAGCGCGGCAGGCCCATCACATGCTCGGCGATGTGGTTGAGCACCATTTCACGGTTCAGCGGCGCGGTGCGCAGCAGTCGCACCAGGCCGTACAGATCGTACATGCCGTATTCCTTGGTGAAGCCGTTGCCGCCGAAGCACTGGATCGCACTGTCAACGGCGTGGATCCCGGCCTCGGCGGCGGCGTACTTGGCCATGTTGGCAAATTCGCCGGCTGGCAGGCCCTGGTCGAAGGCCCAGGCGGCCTTGAGCGCCATCAGCGAGGCCATCTCGATCTCGCTGCGCGCCATGGCCAGCGGATGCTGCACGCCTTGGTGGGCGCCGATGGGGGTGTTGTTGAACACCTTGCGGTCGTTGGCGTAGGCCACCGCCTTCTTCAGCGCGAAGCGGCCGACGCCGGTGCACAGGCCCGACAGGATGATGCGCTCGGGGTTGAGCGTGTCGAACAGGATGCTGAAGCCCTTGTCCACTTCGCCCAGCACGTCGGCTTCGGTGAGCTCCACATCGTCGAAGAACAGTTGCCACTGCGTCTCGGGCACCGGGAAGGCGACCGGAATCAGCGTCTTGCTGATGCCTTTCTTCTTCATGTCCACCATGAAGATGGTGAAGCCGTCGGTTTTCTTCTTCACGTCGGCGCGCGGCGTGGTGCGCGTGACGACCATGGCGTAGTCGGCGCAGTTGGCATCGGTGATGAAGACCTTCTGGCCATTGAGCCGAAAACCGCCCTGGCCGTCGGGCCTGGCGATGCTGGTGATCTCGATCGAGTTGGAGCCGGCGTTCGGCTCGGTGATGGCGAAGCAGAACTTGATCTCGCCGGCGCAGCCGCCCGGCAGAAAGCGGCGCTTCATGTCCTCGCTGGCGTGCTTGGCCAGCAGGCCCATGGTCATGGTCGGGCCGACCACCAGGTTCAGCAGCGGAATGCCGTTGTTGGCCAGGCCCTCCATGAACAGCAGCATCTCGGTCATGCCCTGGCCGGCGCCGCCGTAGGCCTCGGGCACCATGATGCCGAGAAAGCCGTCGTCGGTGATCTGCTGGTACAGCTCGGTCGGACGCTCGTTCTTCTCGGC
The DNA here is from genome assembly GCF_003058055.1 of Acidovorax sp. 107. Taxonomy (NCBI): domain Bacteria; kingdom Pseudomonadati; phylum Pseudomonadota; class Betaproteobacteria; order Burkholderiales; family Comamonadaceae; genus Acidovorax; species Acidovorax sp. 107. The sequence continues at coordinate 104,495 of NZ_QBTZ01000002.1, forward strand.
GTAGCCGCGCCAGTAGTTATGGTCGAACTGCTTCGAGATACGATCGCCGTACTCGTAGATCATCCGTTGTTCTTGGGTCAGCTGGAAGTTCATGGAGGCCGCTCCTTATTGCTGGGTGGAAGGAAACTTGGGCGCGCGCTTCTCGCGCACCGAGGCCACGCCTTCCTTGGCGTCCTCGCCGAGGAAGCACAGCATTTCCATGGCCAGCGAGCTCTCGAAGATCGGGCGCGCCACGTTCATCCAGCCGTTCAGGGAGCGCTTGGTCAGGCGGATCGCCTGCTGGCTGCCATTGGCCAGTTTGTTGGCCACGGCCATGGCCTTGTCCATCAGCTCGGCGCGCGGCACGCACAGGCTGACCAGGCCGATGCGTTCGGCTTCCTTGCCGTTGACGAAATCAGCCGTCATCAGGTAGTACTTGGCCTTGGCCATGCCGCACAGCAGCGGCCACAGGATGGCGGCGTGGTCGCCGGCGGCGACGCCGATCTTGACGTGGCCGTCGGTGATCTTGGCTTCCTCGGCCATGATGCTGATGTCGGCCAGGAAGGCCACGGCCAGGCCAGCGCCCACGGCCACGCCGTTGATGGCCGAGATGATGGGCTTGTCGCAGGCCATCATGTTGTAGACCACGTCCGAAGCCTCAGTCATCGTGTTGGCGATTTCCTTGGGGTTACCGACCATGTTGGCCACCCATTCGAGGTCGCCGCCGGCCGAGAAGGCCTGGTCGCCCGCGCCAGTGATGACCGCGACCCGGGTCTTGGCGTCATCGTTGACGACGCCCCAGATCTTGGTCAGCTCCCAGTGCAGACGGCCATTGGTGGCGTTCATCACCTCGGGGCGGTTGATGGTGATGAGCAGCACGCCGTTGGGGCGGTGGTCGAAGGTGAGGAATTGAAAGTCAGCGTAGTTCATCGGAAGGCTCCTTGAGAAAAAAGAAAAAAAAGGCCATGGACGGTCAGCGCAGCTCGGCGCGACCGTTGTTGAGCACCACCACATCGCGTTCGACGGCGCGGGCCCGAAACGAAACGACGTTGCCGTCCACCCAGACTTCAGTGCGTATCGTCTCGCCGGGGTACACGGGCGAGGAGAAACGCACGTCCATGGCGCGCAGGGCATGGGGATCGCCGCCGCAGACGCTCCGGGTGAGGGCCCAGCCGGCAATGCCATAGGTGGCCAGGCCGTGCAGGATGGGCCGCTCGAAGCCGGCCGCGCGCGCCACCGCGGGTTCGGCATGCAGGGGGTTGTAGTCGCCCGAGAGCCGGTAGATCAGCGCGGCGCGCGGCTGGGTGGCGAAGTCGAGGCTGTGATCGGACGTGCGCGCGGGCAGTTCGTGCACGGCTTTGACCGGGCCGGTGGGGCCGCCAAAGCCACCGTCGGCGCGGCAGAAGGTGGTCGAACTCAGGGTGGCCAGCAGTTCGCCGCAGGCGGCGTCATGCACCGTGCGCTCGGTATAAACCAGCGCGCCCTTGCCCGGGCCTTTGTCGATGAGCCCGGTGACCTTGGTCCGCCCGATCACCTCGCCCTCGGGGGCGGGCAGGCGATGGATGCGCAGCCCTTGCTCGCCATGCACCAGGCGCACGGCGTCGATGCCCGTGGCCGGGTCTTTCATCCACATGCCGGGGTAGCCCAGCACCACCGGCAGCGTGGGCAACGCCAGCAGGTCTTTCTCATAGACGAAGCGCAGCTCGGCCTCGTTGGTCGGGTCGGCGCCCAGGCCGATGCCCAGCGCGTACAGCAGGGTGTCGCGCTGCGTGTAGCGATGGCGCACGTCCTCGAACGGCCACGCCATCAGTCGGTCGTAGTGGATCGCCATGGCGTCGCTTCGCTTCAGACCGGATCCCAGGAGAACACGATGTTCGAGCTCTCCAGCGGATAAAAGTTTTGCTTCATGGCGGGCAGCACGCGTTCGGCGATGGTCTCGGGTGTCCAGCCTTCGCTGGTGTGCATGCCGCGGATCGGGCGCGACTGGCTCATGAGGAAGATCTCGTTGCCGCGCACGGCGAAGATCTGGGCCGTGACGTCGGCCGCCGCATCGCTGGCCAGGAAAGTGGCCATGGGCGCAATCTGCTCGGTGCCGAGCTTCTTCAGCTTTTCCACGCGGGCTTGCTGCTCGGGCGTGTCGGTCGGAATGGCGCCGATCATGCGGCTCCAGGCAAAGGGCGAGATGCAGTTGGAGCGCACGTTGTAACGCTGCATGTCGCCGGCGATGTGGCGTGACATGGCCACGATGCCCAGCTTGGCGGCGGCGTAGTTGGCCTGCCCCAGGTTGCCGATCAGACCCGAAGTCGAAGTCATGTGCACGTAGGCGCCCGATTTTTGCGTTTTGAAGTGCGGCGCGGCGGCGCGCGAAGTGAAGAAGCTGCCGTTGAGGTGCACGTCGATCACGGCGCTCCACTCTTCGGGCGACATATTGAAGAACAGCCGGTCGCGCAGAATGCCGGCGTTGTTGACCACGATGTCAATCTGCCCGAAGGTGTCAACGGCACATTCGATGATGCGGTTGGCCGTCGACCAGGTCGACACGCTGTCGGTGCTGAGCACGGCCTGGCCGCCGGCGGCCTTGATCTCGTTGACGACTTGCTGGCCGTGGCTGGCGTCGTTGCCCTCGCCGCCGACGGAAGCGCCGATGTCGTTGACCACCACCTTGGCGCCCTGCGCCGCCATCTGCAGTGCGATATCCCGGCCGATACCCCGGCCCGCGCCGGTGACCACGGCCACCTTGTCTTGCAGCATGGTGCCTTTGTTCATGAAATGACTCCTGTTTGTTGATGAAAGATCAGACGGTGGCGGCCGTGCCCAGCAGGGCCGTCACCTGGCTTGAAAGAACGCCGCCGTTGCCATGGCACAGCGCGACCTCGGCGCCGCGCACCTGCCGCGCCCCGGCCTCGGCGCGCAGTTGCTGCACCGCTTCGATCAGCAGGAACATGCCGTACATGCCGGGGTGGCAGCACGACAGACCGCCACCATTGGTGTTGACCGGCAGCGCGCCGCCCGGCGCGATGCGCCCGTTGCGCACAAAAGCGCCGCCTTCGCCCTTGGCGCAAAAGCCCAGGTCTTCGAGGAACAGCAGCGTGTTGATGGTGAAGGCGTCGTACAGCTCCAGCACGTCCACGTCCTTCGGTGCCAGCCCGGCCATGGCGAAGGCGCGTGGCCCGGACTCGGCGGCGGCGGTCACCGTCAGGTCGGGCATGGAGCCGATCTGGCGATGCCAAGTGGCGGCTGCCGCGCCCAGCACGTAGACCGGTGGCTTGGGAAAGTCGCGCGCCCGCTCGCTGCGCACCAGCACCAGGGCGCCGCCGCCATCGGTGACCAGGCAGCAATCGAGCACCGACAGCGGGTCGCTCACCAAGCGCGCGGCCAGCACCTGCTCGATGCTGAGCGGTTCGCGCGCGTGCGCCAGCGGATTGAGCCGCGCCCATTGACGCGCCGCCACCGCGATGTGCGCCAGATCTTCGCGCGTGCTGCCGTACTGGTGCATGTGGCGCGCGGCGGCCAGGGCGTAGCTGGAGATCGGGTAGCGCGGCTCGTAAGGCGCCTCGTACAAAGGGGTCTCGGCCATCGACTTGAGCTTGCCGAAGCCCGAACCCTGGTTGCTGCCATAGCAAATGAGCGCCACCTCGCACTGGCCGGTGTGCAGGGCCATGGCGGCGGTGAGCAGGTGGCCCACGTAAGACGAGCCGCCGACCATGGTGGCTTCACAGAACTTGGGCTTGAGCCCCAAGTATTCGGCCACCGACAGGCCGGCCAGGAAGTAGTAGGACGAGCCGGTGAACAGGCCATCGACATCGGACAGCTTCAGACCGGCATCGGCCAGCGCGCCGTGCACCGCTTCGCCCAGGATTTCGAGCGCGCTGCGGCCGGGCGCCATGGGCACGCCGCCCAGGCTGGCGCCGACGATGGCGGCGGCACCGCGCAGAGGGGAAGCAGTGCTCATGGCGTCGTGGTCTCCTGTGGCGTGAAGACCAGCAGCTTGCCCTTGGCCGGGTCGTCGATCACGCGCGCCCGCACCCGCATGCCGATGCGCACCTGCTCAGGCGGCACGCCATCGATGCGCGACATCAGCCGCGGCCCCTCGGCCAGATCCACCAGCGCGACGTTGTAGTCGCCGCCGGACTCGGGTTTTCTGCGCACCGTGGTGCTGGAATAGACCTGACCGGCCCCGCTGGGTTCAACCCAGTCGAGCTGGGCCGAGCCGCAATGCGGACACAGCGCGCGCGGATAAAACACGTGCTGGCCGCAGGCGCTGCAATGCTGGATCTCGAAGCGGCCCCGCGCCAGCGCCTGCGCGAACAGGGCGTCCGGCCCCGGGCCTTCAAAAACGGGATGGCGCGCGCTCTTCATGACGGCAGCTTCAGCACGCTGGCGGCCAGGATGTTGCGCTGCACCTCGTTGCTGCCGCCGTAGATGGTGGCCGGGCGCGCGTTGTAGAAGGTGGTCAACGCATCGGTCTTGCCGCCGGGCAGGGCAATGTCGCCGGGCGTGCCGCCGCTGGCGCCGACGACGTCAACCAACAGGTCGGCCAGGCGCGAATAGGTTTCGGTGGCGAACAGCTTGAGCATGGAGACATCGGGTCCCAGGGTTTCGCCGCGCTTGACCTGTTCGATGAAGCGGCCGTAGAGCGTGCCCAGATCGGCCACGTCCAGCGCCAGTTTGGTGTAGCGGTCCACAAAGCCGCCGTCTTCGAACAGACCGAGCCGCCGTGCCGCTTCCTGCACGCGCGCCAGCGCGTACTGGCTTTGCTTGGGGCTGCCCAGGAAGATGCGCTCGAAGCCGAGCAGCGCCTTGGCGATAGTCCAGCCCTTGTTCAACTCGCCGACGATGTTGGCGCGCGGCACGCGCACATTTTCCAGGAAGACTTCGCAGAAGTCCTCGTTGCCCGCGATGTTGCGGATCGGCCGCACCGTGATGCCCGGCGTTTTCATGTCGACCAGCAGGAAGCTGATGCCCTCCTGCTTCTTGGCCGATTTGTCGGTGCGCACCAGCAGGAAGATGTGGGTGGCGTCCTGCGCCAGCGTGGTCCAGGTCTTCTGCCCGTTGACCACGAAGTCGTCGCCGTCTACCACCGCTTCGGTGCGCAGGCTGGCTAGGTCGGAGCCCGAATTGGGTTCCGAATAACCCTGGCACCAGATGTGCTCGCCAGCAATGATTCTGGGCAGGTAGTGGGCGCGCTGCGCGTCGTTGCCGTGGTGAATCAGCAGCGGGCCGACCATGGTGATGCCCATGTCGGGGGCGCGCGCGACGCCCCAGCGCTCCTGCTCTTCAATGAAAATGATGAGTTTTTCGGGGCTCAGTCCCATGCCGCCGTACTGCGTGGGCCAGCTCGGCGCAATCCAGCCATTTTTCGAGAGCGTCAGGTACCATGGCCCGATTTCGGCCCAGCGCAGACGGCGCTGCGGGTAGCGCCATTCGCCCGGATACTGGGCTTCAAAAAATTCGCGCACGGTGGCGCGGAAGCGGGCATCGTCGAGTGCGTTCCAGTCGGTGGTGGTGGCGGAGAGATTCATGCGTGCTCCTGCGCGGTGGTGTGGCGGGTGAGGTCGGCGTAGCGGCGGCGTTGCTGGGTGCCATTGCCCAGCCAGGCGGCGAGCACCAGGACGCGCTGCAGATACAGACCCAGGTCGTATTCGTCGGTGACACCAATGGCGCCGTGCAGTTGCACCGCTTCGCGCGCCACCTGCAGCCCGGCGTCCGACGCGCGCGACTTGACGCGGCTGGCCATGACCGAGCGCCCTGTGGCATCGCTGTCCGGGGCGTCGAGCAGGGCCACGGCTTGGGCCACCACGCTGGCGGTCAACTCCTGCTGGATCAGCAGATCGACGGCGCGGTGCTGCAGCGACTGGAAGCTGCCGATCGGCTTGCCGAACTGGACCCGCGTACGCAGGTAGTCCTGCGTCATGGACAGCATGCTGCGCACCAGGGCCAGCAGTTCGACGCTGGTCATGACCAGGGTTTCATCGTAGGCGCGGGTGAGGGCGGCGACGGCCGTCTGCCCTTCGGCCAGCAGGTAGCTGGCGGGCAGGCGAATGTGGTTGAGATCGATCTGGGCTGCGTAGCTGCCGTCTGCCAGCGGCTGGCTGCTCACGGTGAGGCCTGCCGTGTCGGCTGGCACCCACACCAGGGCCAGGCCTTGCGGCCCGCTGGCGCTGACAATATGGCCGTCGGCACCGGCGCCGGGGCGCACATGGCGCTTGCCGCCATTAAGCAGCAGGGCGTCGGCCTGGCGCTCCAACCGGGTCGCGGCGTGGTCGAGCCGGTCTTTCGCGCCGGTGACATCTTCCTGCCAGGCCACGGCGGGCAACGTTCGTCCCCCGGCAAGTTCACCGAGCAGCCGCGCCGACAACTCGGTGCTGCCGGCATGCGCCAGCAGCCGACCGGCGAAGACCAGCACCGGTACCACCGGTTCTGGCGCGACCTGGGTGGCCAGCACGGCCACCACCTCGGCCATCTCGGCGAAGCCCTGTTGGTAGCCGCCCAGTTGTTCAGGCACGAGCAGCCCGGTCCAACCCTGCTCTGCCAGGGCGTTCCAGAAGCGGCGGTCATGGCCCGGCGTCTGCTGGCGCAGGGCGCGGGCACGGTTGAGGGGCGATTCCTTGGTGGCGAAACTCAGCGCGCTCTCGCGCAGCATGGTCAGCTGTTCAGCGCGTTCGCTGTCGGGGGTGGCGGTCATGATGGGGTGGGTTGCGTTGTCGGTTGAACGGTATCGACGAGGCCGCTGCCGGCCCCGGCGGGAGGAAAATCGGCCATGGGCGTGTCAATAGGACTTGGGCAGGCCCAGCACCTTCTCGGCGATGAAGCACAGGATGAGTTGCGGGCTGATCGGCGCGATGCGCGGAATCATCATCTCGCGCAGGTAACGCTCGACGTGGTATTCCCTGGCGTAGCCATAGCCGCCGAGCGTGGCCATGGCGCGCTGGCAGGCGTTGAAACCGGCTTCGGCCGCCATGTATTTGGCGGCATTGGCGTCGGCGCCGCAGGGTAGGCCCTTGTCGTATTTCCAGGCCGCGCGCATCGCCATCATCTCGGCGGCCTCGAGTTCCATCCACGATTGCGCCAGCGGATGCTGGATCGACTGATTCTGCCCGATGGGCCGGTCGAACACTTCCCTTTCCTTGGCGTACTTGACGGCCACTTCCAGCGCCTTGCGGCCCAGGCCGACCGCTTCGCCCGCAATCAGCACCCGTTCGGGGTTCATGCCATGCAGGATGTATTCGAAGCCGCGGCCTTCCTCCCCGATGCGGTCCTCCAGCGGCACCCGCAGACCGTCGATGAAGAGTTCATTCGAGTCGACCGCCTTGCGCCCCATCTTTTCGATTTCGCGCACCTCGACAAAACGGCGGTCCAGGTCGGTGTAGAACAGGCTCAGGCCGAGAGTCGGATGCTTGCAGTCCTCGATCGGCGTGGTGCGCGCCAGGATCAGCATCTTCTCAGCCACCTGGGCGGTCGAGATCCAGACCTTCTGGCCGGACAGCACATAGTGGCCGCCGACCCGTTCGGCACGGGTTCTCAAGCGGGTGGTGTTCAGGCCGGTGTTGGGTTCGGTCACGGCGAAGCAGGCTTTTTCCTTGCCCTGGATCAGCGGCGGCAGCATGCGGCGTTTCTGCTCGTCGGTGCCGAACGCGGCGACCGGCTGCAGGCCGAAAATGTTCATGTGCACCGCCGATGCGCCAGACAGCCCGGCGCCCGACTGTGAAATGGTCTGCATCATCACGGTCGCTTCACTGATGCCCAGTCCGCCACCACCATACTCCTGTGGCAGGCAAACGCCGAGCCAGCCGCCGTCAGCCAGGGCGCGGTGCAGCTCATGTGGAAAGCCGCCCACCCGATCACGTTCGAGCCAGTAGCTGTCGTCGAAGCGGGCGCAGATTTTGCTGATCGCTTCGCGAATTGATTCGTGTTCTGGGTTGGTGGTGAAATCCATGGGGGGTGTTCCAGTGGGCTCAGATCGCCAGACCGAGACGCGTGCCCTGGTCAATGGCGCGCAAGGCGTCCAGTTCGGCGGCCAGCTCGGCGCCGCCGATGACCTCCGGCGCGAGGCCCAACTCGCGCAATTCGGTGGCCAGCGTGTTCTCGCTGTCCTGGCCGGCGCAAATCACGATGGTGTCTACATCGAGCACGTGTGGCTCGCCATTGACTCGCAGGTGCAGGCCGGCGTCGTCGATGCGCTCGTAGCTGCAGCCCGACAGCATGCGCAGGTCGCGTCGCGCCAGTTCGGCCTTGAGCGCCCAGCCGGTGGTCATGCCCAGGTTGCGCCCGGGTTTTTCCGGCTTGCGCTGCAGCAGGGTGACTTCGCGTGCCGCCTTGACCGGCTGCATCGGTTTCAGGCCGCCAGCGGCTGAGGGCGAGGTGTCGACACCCCATTCAGCGTGAAACCGGTCGACCGCCTGCGGCGTGCTGGCGGCGCCATCAGCATGTTCTTCGTGCAGCAGGAACGCCGCCACGTCGAAACCGATGCCCCCGGCGCCGATCACCGCGACCCGGTGGCCCGCCTGCACCCGGCCCGCCAGCAGGTCGGCATAGCTCACCACTTTCGGGTGAGCTATGCCTTGGATCTGCGGCAGGCGCGGGCGCACGCCGGTGGCAATCACGATGTGGTCGTAGTGGCCGCCAGCGAGCGATTGGGCCTCAGCCCGGGTGTCAAGCTTGATCATGACGTCATGCCGCGCCACGCCTTGCTTGAAGTAGCGCAACAGTTCGTTGAACTCCTGCTTGCCCGGCACGGCCCGGGCCAGGTTCAATTGGCCGCCGATCTCGGGCCCGGCTTCAAACAGGGTGACCGCGTGGCCGCGTTCGGCGGCGGTCAGCGCGCAGGCCAGCCCGGCTGCGCCGGCGCCGATCACCGCCACCTTGCGCGGCACGGCCCGTGGCGGCAGTAGCGAGAACTCCAGCTCGCGGCCGGCGCGGGGATTGACCAGGCAGGTCGCGGGCCGGTCGGCGAAGATGTAGTCGAGACAGGCCTGGTTGCAGGCGATGCAGGTGTTGATTTCATCGGCGCGGCCATGCGCCGCCTTGTGCACGAAGTCGGCGTCGGCCAAGAAAGGGCGCGCCATCGACACCATGTCGGCGTCGCCACTGGCCAGGATTTCTTCGGCCAGATCGGGCGTGTTGATCCGGTTGGAGACGATGACCGGGATCGACACCGCTTTTTTGACGCGGGCCGCGGCGAAGCGCCAGGCGGCACGTGGCACGACATAGGCAATGGTCGGGATGCGTGCTTCGTGCCAGCCGATACCGGTGTTGAGGATATCGGCGCCAGCGGCCTGTACCGCCTGGGCGAGTTGGTCGATTTCATCGGCCGGTGCGCCGCCTTCGACCAGATCGAGCGCCGAGACCCGGAACATCAGCAGAAACTCTGGACCCACCCGGGCGCGCGTGCGACGAACGATCTCCACCGGCAGGCGATGGCGATTTTCTAGGCTGCCGCCAAATTCGTCGCTGCGCTGGTTGGTGCGCGTGACGGTGAACTGGTTGAGCAGGTAGCCCTCCGAGCCCATGATCTCCACGCCATCGAAGCCGGCGCGCTGGGCGAGTTCGGCGCAGCGCACATAGTCCTCGATCGTTTGCCAGACTTCGGCCGTGCTCAGGGCGCGCGGCGCGCGCGGGTTGATGGGCGAGGGAATCTCGGAGGCGCCGACGGGCTGGGCAATTTTGGCGTAGCGGCCCGTGTGCAGGATTTGCAGAATGATCTTGCCGCCTTCGGCATGCACCGCCCGAGGGATCGGTTGGAGCGCATCGGCCTGCTCCGCCGTGACGAGCAGGGGGCCGGTTTCGTCCAGCAGGCCATCCGGGTTGGGGGCATAGCCGCCCGTGACGATTAGGCCCGCGCCACCGCGCGCCCGCTCGGCATAGAACAGGGACAACCGGTCGATGGAGTGGTCCAGCGACTCCAGGCGCGTGTGCATCGAGCCCATCAGCGCCCGGTTGCCAAGGGTGTGTGCGCCGACCTTCAGGGGGGACAGCAGCGTCGGAAAGGAAGCGGGGGCATTGGACATGGCAGATAGTCTCCAAATAATCTAACTAACACCTGTTCGATGAGTTATTATACGGTGTCGGCCAGCCATGCCATGGAAGAACGTCGCAAATTCTTTGTCTTGATCGACGGTGTGGCGCAGGCGGCGATTTCGGCAACAGTCAGCCAGGAGATTTCCCCATGATGTTTGATGACGACCAGATTGCGCTGCGTGACGTGGCGCGCCGCTTTGCGCGAGAAAGACTCAGACCCGATTACCAGAAGCGCGAATCGCAACCGGGCATCGACCGGGCGCTGTTCAAGGAAATGGGCGCGCTGGGTCTGATCGGGGTCGATCTGTCCGAGGAATATGGCGGCTTGGGCCTGAGTGGCGTCACGGCCGGCATGATCACCGAGGAAATTGCCTATGCCGACTTCAACGTAAGCTACATGCAGCTGCTCAGTTCGCTGATGGGCGCCATCATCCATGCCAATGCGTCCCCCGAGTTGGCGCGACCCTGGAACAGTCGGATCGTGGCGGGCGAGGCCATCGTCGCCCTGGGTCTGACCGAACCTCGCGGTGGCTCGGACGCCGCCAATCTGCAGCTCAAGGCGCGGCGCGAGGGGGACGAGTACGTGCTTTCTGGCGAAAAGACCTCCATCACTTTTGCCGACCAGGCCGATGCCATGGTGCTGTTCGCGCGCACCGGCAAGCCGGAGGAGGGCGCGCGCGGCGTCAGCGCGTTCCTGGTGGAACTGAACCAGAAAGGCGTGCAGCGCACGCGCTTCAATGACGTGGGCAGCAAGATCATCGGCCGTGGCTCGGTGTTCTTCGACGACGTGCGGGTGCCGGTCGGCAACCGGCTGGGCGAGGAGGGCAAGGGTTTCACGCAGGTGATGCAGGGATTCGACTTCAGCCGCATCCTGATCGCGCTGCAGTGCGTGGCCGCCGCGCAGGCCTCGATCGACGAAACCTGGGAGTACGTGAAGGAGCGCCACACATTTGGCGCACCGCTGGCGCAGTACCAGGGCGTGAGTTTTCCGATCGTCGAGTTCGAGACCCTGATCGCCGCCTGCCGCCAGCTCTGCTACCACGGCCTGGCCTTGCGCGACGCCGGCCAGCCGCACACCGCGGAAGCGGCCATGGTCAAGTGGATGGGGCCAAAAACCGCCTTTGACGCGATCCACCAGTGCCTGCTGACCTTTGGTCACTACGGCTGGTCGATGGACCTGCCGCACCAGCAGCGTTTGCGCGATGTGATGGGTCTGGAAATCGGCGATGGCACGGCGCAAATCATGAAGCTGATCGTCGCCCGCGAGCGCGTGGGCCGCGCAGCCGTGCAGTATGCCAAGGAGAACAAGTCATGAGTCAGACGTCCTCCGTGGTGGTCAGCCGTGAAGGTGCCGTTGGCATCATCGAGTTGGCGCGACCCGAAAAATTCAACTGCCTGTCGCTGACCGTTCATGCGGGCATCGAGGAGGCGATGGACGCATTCGAGCAGGCCGACTCCGGTGTGCGCGCCATCCTGATCCGGGCGCAAGGCAAGCATTTCTGCACCGGCGCCGACCTGGATGAGGTCAAGGCCTTGCGCGCCGATCCGGCCAGGTTGCAACATTTCATCAGCTATGGCCACGGCGTGCTCAAGCGCCTGGAGCGCAGCGACCTGCCGGTGGTGGCGGCCTGCCAGGGCCTGACCCTGGCCGGTGGCAGCGAACTGATGCTGGCCTGCGACGTCATTTTCGCGGCCCAAGACGCGCGCTTTGGCGACCAGCACGCCCAGTTCGGTTTGATTCCCGGGTGGGGCGGCAGCCAGCGCATCCCGCGCATCGTCGGCTTGCGACGTGGCCTGGATCTGTTCTTTTCGGCGCGCTGGATCGACGCCGACACGGCCCTGCAGTGGGGACTGGTGAACTATGTGGTTGCGCCCGAGGCGCTGGGCGGGGCGGCGCTGGAATACTGCACGAAGCTCGCCACGCGCAGCCGCATCGGCATGGCCACCATGAAACGTCTCGCGCGGCAAGGCATGGAGGGGTCGGCGGAGGTCGGCCTCAAGCTCGAGGAAGACCTAGCCAGTACCGCCCTGCTGGACGATGACGTGAGCGAGGGGCTGGCAGCTTTCGAGGCGCGCCGCACCCCGGTGTTCAGGGCCTGAGACTCTCCTTACGAACCGATGCAAGAGCGACGATGACCATTCTTTCCTCCCGCGTGTCGACTTCCGACGACGACTTCCGACTCAACCGCCAGGCCTACGAGGCCATGATCGCAGACTTGCACGCCCGCCGCCAGCTCGCGCTGGCCGGCGGGCCGCCCAAGGCGCGCGAAAAGCACTTGGCCCGCAACAAGATCCTGCCGCGTCATCGGGTTGAAGTGCTGCTCGACGCCGGCTCGCCGTTCCTGGAGATCGGTATGCTGGCCGGCGAAGATATGTATGACGGCGTGCCGCCGGGCGCCAGCATCATCACCGGCATCGGCCTGGTGCAGGGGCGCCCGTGCATGATCATTGCCAACGACGCCACCGTGAAGGGCGGCACTTACTACGGCATGACCTGCAAGAAGCATGTGCGGGCGCAGCAGATTGCCTGGGCACACCGCCTGCCTTGCATCACGCTGGTGGACAGTGGTGGCGCCTTCTTGCCGGAGATGGCCAACATCTTCCCCGACGTGGGCCAGTTCGGCAGCATCTTCAACAACCAGGTGCGCATGTCGGCCGAAGGCATCCAGCAGATTGCCGTGGTGATGGGCCCCTGCACAGCGGGTGGCGCCTACATCCCGGCGCTGTGCGACGAGGCGGTGATCGTCAAGGAACAGGGTTACATGTACCTGGGCGGCCCCGAGCTGACCTTTGCCGCCACCGGCGAGACGGTGGACGCCGAGTCCTTGGGCGGCGCCAAGATGCACTGCAGTGTCAGCGGCGTGACCGATCACATCGCCGAAGACGACCGCCACGCCCTGGCCATCACGCGCGAGATCGTGCGCGACCTGGGCGAGCAGCCCAGGCCGCGCTGGACGCGCCAGCCTTCGGTGCCCCCGCGCTTCGATCCGCGCGAGATATACGGCATCATCAGCCGCGACGCCAAGATCCCGACCGACACGCGCGAAATTCTGGCGCGCTTTGTCGACGACAGTCGGTTCCAGGAATTCAAGCCGATGTACGGTGACACCCTGCTGACCGGCTTTGCGCGCATCCACGGCCATGAGATCGGCATCCTGGCCAACCAGGGCGTGCTGTTTCCCGAGAGCGCGATGAAGGCGGCGCACTTCATTGACTTGTGCTGCCAGCGGGACATCCCACTACTGTTCATGGCCGACGTGACCGGCTTCATGGTCGGGCGCGCCGCCGAGCAGGCCGGCATCGCCAAGGCCGGGGCCAAGATGATCACCGCCATGGCGTCGGCCAACGTGCCCAAGTACACCATCATCATGGGCGCCTCTTACGGCGCCGGCTACCTGGCGATGTGCGGCCGTCCGTTCAACCCGACCGCGATGTTCGCCTGGCCGACCGGCCGCGCAGCCATCATGGGCCCGGACCAGGCCGCCACCGTGATGGCGCTGGTGCGCAAACAGATCAACAAGACCGAGGGCAAGGAATGGACGCCCGAGGAGGAAGAGGCGTTCAAGGCCCCGGTGCGCAAGATCTACGAAGACTTCCAGCCGGCCAAGAACTTCTCCTCGAATTTGTGGGTGGACGGCATCATCGATCCGGTGGAAACGCGCGATGCCATGGGCTTGCTGCTCGACCTCGCATCCCGTACAGCCGCCAAGCCGACACCGTTCGGTGTCTTCCGTTTCTGACCAGGACGTCATCCATGCCACGCATCCACACCGTCTTGATGACCCGCTTCGCCGCAGGAGTTGGGCATGCTTAAGAAAATCCTCATTGCCAATCGCGGCGAGATCGCCTGCCGCATTGCGCGCACCTGCCGCAAGCTCGGCCTGGAAGTGGCCACCGTGCATTCCAGCGCCGACCGGTTGGCCCGCCATGTGCGCGAGATCGGTGAATCGGTCGAGCTCGGGGGCGCCGCGCCCAGCGAGAGCTACCTCAACATCGAGGCCATCATCGCGGCGGCCCGGCGCGTCGGCGCCGATGCCGTGCATCCGGGCTATGGTTTCGTTTCGGAAAACGCGGACTTCGTGCGCGCGCTCGAAGCCGCCGGACTCACCTTCATCGGTCCCCGGGCCGAGACCATCGAACGCGTGGGCGGCAAAGCCAGCGCCAAGCGCGAGGCCGCCCGCCTGGGCGTGCCGGTCATTCCCGGCAGCGAAAGCGGCATGACCGATCCGGCCGACGTGTTGAATCTGGTGCGCGGCATGACGCTGCCGGTGCTGCTCAAGGCCGTGGCCGGCGGCGGCGGTCGCGGCATGGCGGTGGTCGACACGCTCGACGGCCTGGAAGGGCGCATCGAGAGCGCCATGCGCGAGGCTGAAAAATCCTTCGGCAATGGTGAGTTGATCGTCGAGCGCTACCTGCCGCAGGTGCGCCACCTGGAGGTGCAGGTGGCCGGTGATGGTCAGGGCCACGCCATTCACCTGTTCGAGCGCGAATGCACCTTGCAGCGCCGTCATCAGAAAGTGATCGAGGAAGCGCCTTCGGCCGGACTCAGCCCGCGCCTGCGCGCGGCCATCCTGGCCGACGCGGTCAAGCTGGCCGCCGGCGTGAACTACCGCGGCCTGGGCACGGTGGAGTTTGTCGTCACCGGGGATGAACATTACTTCCTGGAGGTCAATCCGCGCTTGCAGGTCGAGCACCCGGTAACTGAAGAAGTCACCGGACTCGATCTGGTGGAGTTGCAACTGCATATCGCCGCCACCGGCGCCTTGCCGCTGGCGCAGGCCGACGTGCGGTGCAGCGGCCACGCCTTCGAGGCCCGGCTGTGCGCGGAAGACGCCGATGCCGGTTTCCTGCCGGCCACCGGGCAGTTGCAGGTGGTCGATTTTTCACGCTCGGGCGTGCGCATCGAGTCCGGGGTGGACAGCGGCGACGACATCTCGCCGCACTACGACTCGATGATCGCCAAGCTCATCGCCCATGGCACCGACCGCGAGGCAGCGCGCCGGGCGCTGGGGGCCGGACTGCGCGCCAGCACGGTGATCGGCCTGGTCACCAACCTGGAATTCCTGCATGAACTGCTGGAATGGCCGGAAACCCGCGATGCCACTTTCCACACCCGCCTGATCGACGAGCGCCATGCACAGCGCGGCGGCGTGTTGGCGCCCGCCGCGCCGCCGCTGGAGCATCTGGCGGCCGCCGCGTTGCACTGGCTGGCGCAGCAGCGCGCCGAGTCGCCTGCGCTGGGCTGCTGGACGCTGTGGGACGGCTTCACGGGCTGGCGGCTGAGCAGTGGGCCGATCCAGGCCGCGCCCCAGCCGGCCCTGGTGTTGAAGATGGGTGCTGCCGAGTGGCCGGTGCGGTTTTCGATGCGCGACGCCGATGGCGTGTGCGCCTTGGTCATTGGCGAGCAGGCCGTGAACGCCGCGCTGCAGCCGCTGGCGGGCGGGCGCTGCCTGCTGCAATGTGGCGGCCGGGCGCTGGAGCTGACGATTCGGGGCGATGCGCAGCACATAGAGCTCTCCAGTGCGCTGGGCAGCAGTGTGTTCACGGCGCAACCCTATCTGGGTGGCGCTGCCGCGGACGCGGCCGCCAGCGGACAATTGGGCGCACCGATGATGGGCAAGGTGGTCGCGGTCAAGGCAGCAGTTGGCGAGATGGTCGCCATTGGCCAGACCGTGATCGTGCTCGAATCGATGAAGATGGAGCTGCACGTCTCGGCGCCGTTCGAAGGCCGCCTGAGCGGCCTGCGCTGCCGGGTTGGCGACATGGTCGAGCGCCACCAGGTGCTGGCCGAAGTCAGCCCGGCCTGATCGAAGGAGATGCCAGCGATGAGCAACTTGCCTACCTCCGTCGAGTTCCACGAGGAGGGCCCGCGCGAGGGCTTCCAGATGGAGCGGCAAACCTATCCGCTGGCGGACCGCGCAGCGCTGGTTGACGCCTTGGCGGCCTCGGGCCTGAAGCAGATCCAGGTGGCGTCCTTCGTCAGTCCGCGCGCGGTGCCGCAGATGGCCGACGCGTCCGAGCTGTTTGCCGCCATCGCCAAGCGTCCCGGCACCCGCTACACGGCGCTCTGGCTCAACGACAACGGCTTCGAGCGGGCGCGCGCCTGCGAACAGGTGGACCTGGACGGCAAGCTGATGTTCTACTCCACCGAGCCGTTTTCGCAGCGCAACAACCATTGCAGTGTGGCGGAGATGCGCGAACGCCAGCTCGGCTGGCTGGACCGCTACATCGCCCTGGGTATTCCGGTGGAGAAGGCCTACGTGATCACGGCTTTCGGCTGCAATCTTGGTGGCGCCGTGCCGCTGTCGGTCGTGACCGACCAGGTCCGCTGGCTGGTCGATGCGTGTGCTGACCGGCGTGTGCCGCTGCCGGCGGTGTACCTGGCCGACACCATGGGGTGGGCAAATCCCGAGGAGATCAAGCGCCGCATCGGCGCGTTGCGCGAGATCGTGCCGGAGGCCCGGATCGGCCTGCACCTGCACGACACGCGCGGCGTCGGCGGCGCCAATGTCTATGCCGCCTTGCAGATGGGCGTTCGACTGTTCGACAGTTCGGTGGCGGGTTTGGGCGGTTGTCCGTTCGCGGGTCACCAGCATGGCGGCGCGGCCGGCAACATATGCACCGAGGACATGGTGTTCATGTGTCAGGAACTGGGGATTGAGACCGGGATCGACCTGGAGATGCTGATCGAGGCGGCGCGGCTGGCCGAACGCATCATCGGCCGCGCCCTGTCGGGCCATGTGATGCGCAGCGGCTCGCTCAAGGGCTTTCGTGCCGGCCGGCAAATGCAAGAGGTTTGTCACGCGGCGCCCTGAGCGCGGGCAGGGTTCAGGGCATTTTCATGCCACACAGGGTTGACACTCCAAGGAGAAGATCATGGGTCGAGTACAGGACAAGGTCATTCTGGTGACGGGCGGCGCGATGGGCATGGGCCAGGCCCACTGCGAGCTGCTCGCCAGCGAGGGCGCGCGGCTGTTCGTCGCGGACGTGAGTGCCGAGCTCGGCGAAACCGTCGCGGCGGGCATTCGCCAGCGCGGCGGGCGCGCCGAATTTCTCGATCTCGACGTCATCGACGAGGCGCGGTGGAGTTCGGTGGTCGAGCAGATCGTCGAGCGCGCGGGCCGCATCGACGTGCTGGTCAACAACGCCGGCATCCTTCTGATGAAACCGGTGCACGAAACCAGCACGGCGGAGTGGGACCGTATTTTCAACGTCAACGTGCGTGGCCCCTTTTTCGGCACGCGGGCGGTGGTGCCGGCGATGCGGCAGGCAGGTGGCGGCTCGATCATCAACATCTCGTCCATCTACGGCCTGGTCGGCGCACCCAGCGCCTGCGCCTATGAGGCTTCCAAGGGCGCGGTGCGGCTATTCAGCAAGGCCTGCGCGGCCGATCTCGCCCCCTTCAATATCCGTGTCAATTCGGTTCACCCCGGCGTCATCGAGACGCCGATGACCAAGGACCTGTTGAGCGATCCGGCCAATCACAAGGCGCTGCTCGGCGCCACCCTGCTCGGGCGGGCGGCGCAGCCGCGGGAGGTGTCGGCGGCGGTCCTGTTCCTGGCTTCCGATGAGTCGTCCTTCGTGGTTGGCTCGGAGCTGGTGGTCGATGGTGGTTACACCGCGCTCTGACCGCGCTTCAAAGGAGGATACGGAATGTCCGTGATTCAAACGCTGGTCGATGTGCGAGGTCCGGGCTTCCGCGACAACCTGGCCCACCACGCGGGCCAGGTCGATCTTCTGCGCGCGCGCCTGGCCGAGGTGGCCACCGGCGGGCGTGACGCGCACATCCGCCGCCACCGCGAACGCGGCAAGCTGCTGGTGCGCGAGCGCATCGACTTCATCGTCGATGACGGCAGCGCCTTTCTGGAGCTCTCGCCGCTCGCTGCCTGGGATCAATATGGCAACGAGGTGCCAGGCGCGGGCATCGTCACCGGCGTGGGCATGGTGGCCGGGCGGCCGTGCATGTTCATTGCCAACGACGCCACCGTCAAGGGCGGTTCTTTCTTCCATGAAACCGTCAAGAAACACGTGCGGGCGCAGGAAATCGCCGAGCGCCTGCGCCTGCCCTGCCTGTACCTGGTGGACTGCGGCGGCGCTTTCCTGCCGGAACAGGACCGCGTGTTCCCCGACAAGGACCACTTCGGCAACAGCTTTCACCGCCAGTGCCGCATGTCGCAGGCTGGCCTGCCGCAGCTCTCGGCCGTGTTTGGCGGCTGCACCGCGGGTGGCGCCTACATCCCCGCGCTGTCGGACGAAGTGGTGATGGTGCGCGGCAACGCCCGCATTCACCTGGGCGGTCCGTCCATCGTCAAGATCGCCATCAACGAGACGGTCGATGGCGAAACCCTCGGTGGCGCCGAGATGCACAGCCGCGTCTCCGGCGTCAGCGACCACCTGGCCGAGGACGAGCACCAGGCGCTGGCCATGTTGCGCCAGATCGTGGCCAGCCTGCCGCCCGAGCCGCCCATGGCGCCGCCGTTGCCGCCCAGCCCGCCGTGCCACGATCCGGTCGAACTCAACGGCATCGTGCCGGCCGACCCGAAACAACCGTACGACGCGCGCGAGATCATCGCGCGGCTGGTGGACGGCAGCGCCTTCCACGAATTCAAGCCGCTGTGGGGCGATACGCTGGTGACCGGTTTTGGCGCGATCCACGGGCAGCCGGTGGCCATCCTCGCCAACAACGGCGCGCTGCTGGCCGAGGCGGCCCTCAAGGGCGCGCATTTCATCGAGCTGGCCAACCAGCGCGGCGTGCCGCTGCTGTTTCTGCAAAACATTCCCGGCTTCATGGTCGGCACCGAGGCCGAGCGTGGCGGCATCGCCAAGCACAGCGCCAAGATGGTGTACGCCATGGCCTGCGCGCGCGTGCCCAAGCTGACGCTGGTCGTCGGCGGCTCCTACGGCGCCGGCAACTACGGCATGTGCGGGCGCGGCTTCGAGCCCGAATTCCTGTTCGCCTGGCCCAGCGCCAGGGTCGCCACCATGAGCGCCGACATCGCCAGCAACGTGATGGTCGAGCTGGCGCGCTCCAACCTGCGCGGCCCGGCCGACGAGGCCCGGCTGGCCGAGACCGAACGCAAGGTGCGCGAACAGTACGCGCGCCAGAGCGACCCCTATTACGCCACCTCCCGGCTGTGGGATGACGGGCTGATCGAACCCGCGGCCTCGCGCGACGTGCTGGGCCTGGCGCTGGCGCTGGCGGCACGCCGTGCGATGCCGAACACCGCCACCCCTGTTTACCGCATGTAAGAGAACCCCCATGAGCATCCCCACTTACGAGACCCTGCAACTTGCCATCGACGCGCGTGGCGTGGCCCGCCTCACGTTGAACCGCCCCGACACCCACAATGCGCTCAACGCCGCCCTGATCGGCGAGTTGCGCCGCGCCATCGATTGGCTGGCCGCGGCGCCGGGCGTGCGCGCCGTGGTGCTGACGGGCGCCGGCAAGACCTTCTGCGCCGGCGGCGACCTGGGCTGGATGCAGGACAACATGAAGAAGAGCCGGGCCGAGCGCGTCAGCGAGAGCGGCGATCTGGCGCTGATGCTGCGCGCCCTCAACGAACTGCCCATGCCCGTGATTGGCCGCATCAACGGCCCCGCCTACGGGGGCGGCGTCGGCATGATCTCGGTGTGCGACATCACGGTCGCGGTCGATACCGGCGTCTATTCGCTGACCGAGGTGCGCCTGGGCCTGCTGCCGGCCAACATCGCGCCCTACGTGGTGGCGCGCATGGGCGAGGCCAACGCCCGGCGCACCTTCCTGACGGCGCGCCGCATGAGCGCGGCAGAGGCGCAGCGTCTGGGCCTGCTCTCTGAAGTGGTGGCGCCCGACCAGCTCGACGCCGCCGTCGAGCGCGAACTGGCCGACCTGTTGCAGTGCGCGCCGGGCGCGGTGGCCGCCACCAAGAAGCTGGTGGCCTATGTGCGGACGCACGACCTGCCCACCAACATGATCTACACCGCCGACAAGCTGGCCGACGCCTGGGAAACCGAGGAGGGGCGCGAAGGCATCGCCACCTTCTTTGGCAAGCGCCCGCCGGCCTGGCGGCAGACCTGAGTGTTGACATGAATGCGTACGACGGATGTTTAGTACCCTCCTGATTGCCAACCGCGGCGAGATTGCCTGCCGCATCGCCCGCACCGCGCGCCGCATGGGCTTGCGCACGGTGGCGGTGTACTCCGATGCCGACCGCGAGGCCTTGCACGTGGCTCTGTGCGACACGGCCGTGCACATCGGGGCGCCGGAGGCCGCGCGCAGCTACCTCGATGCGGCTGCCATCGTGGCCGCGGCACGTGCCGCCGGCGCGCAGGCCATCCATCCGGGCTACGGCTTTTTGTCCGAGAGCCTGGCCCTGATCGACGCCTGCGAAGCCGCCGGCCTCATTTTTGTCGGCCCCTCGCGCGAGGCGATCCGGCGCATGGGCTCCAAGATCGAATCCAAGCGCATCGCGGTGCAAGCCGGCGTGCCGGTGGTGCCGGGCTACCATGCCGACGACCAGGACCCCGTGGTCCTGCAGGCGGCGGCCGATGGCATCGGCTACCCGGTGCTGATCAAGGCCTCGGCCGGTGGCGGCGGCAAGGGCATGCGGGTGGTGCGCGGCGCGGGCGAGTTCGAGGCCGCGCTGGCCACCGTGCGGCGCGAGGCGCAGGCCTCGTTCGGCGACGACCGCGTGCTGCTGGAGCGCTACCTGGACGAGCCGCGCCACCTCGAAGTGCAGCTGCTGGGCGACCAGCACGGGCACCTGGTGCACCTGTTTGAACGCGAGTGTTCGATCCAGCGCAATCATCAGAAAGTGATCGAGGAGGCCCCCGCGCCGCACCTGCCAGCGGCCGTGCGCGAGGCCCTGTTCGCGCACGCGCTGGTGATGGGGCGCGCCATCGGCTACGACAGCGCCGGCACCATCGAGTTCATCCATGACAGCCGCAGCGGCGACACCTTCTTTCTGGAAATGAACACCCGGCTGCAGGTCGAGCACCCGGTGACCGAGCTGACGGTCGGCATCGATCTGGTCGAATGGCAACTGCGC
Organism: Acidovorax sp. 107; assembly: GCF_003058055.1. Classification (NCBI taxonomy): domain Bacteria; kingdom Pseudomonadati; phylum Pseudomonadota; class Betaproteobacteria; order Burkholderiales; family Comamonadaceae; genus Acidovorax; species Acidovorax sp. 107. Next base: position 125,518 of record NZ_QBTZ01000002.1, read on the forward strand.
GTGGCCGCCGGCGAGCCGCTCGGCTTCAGCCAGCCGGACCTGTCGCAGCGCGGCTGTGCGATCGAGGCGCGCGTCTGCGCGGAGAATCCGGCGGCCCGTTTCGCGCCCGAGATCGGCACCCTGATCGGCTACCGCGAGCCGCGCGGCGAGGGTGTGCGGGTGGACAGTGGCGTGCGCGCCGGCAGCCAGATTTCGCCGTATTACGACTCCATGCTGGCCAAGGTGATTGCCCATGCCGACGACCGGCCGACCGCCGCGCGGCGGCTGGTCACCGCGCTGGACGACACGGTGCTGCTCGGCGTGCACAGCAACCTCGGCTTTCTGGCCGATCTGCTGCGCCACGAGCACTTCGCACAAGTGCTCAGCACGCACTACATCGAACGCGCTTTTCCCGCCGGCTGGCAAGCGCGCGCGGACGATGGACTGGCCATCGCCGCGGCCGCCTTGCACGGCGTGCTGTCCGCGCGGGCCGGGGCCGGGCAGCAGCCACTCGGGGCCTGGCAGTCGCTCGGGGCCTGGCGCGCGGTCGGCGCTGGGCACGGCATCGGCAGCACGCAGGTGCTGCTCGAAGACGGGCAGCGCCGCGTGCATGAGGCCAGCGTGTCGCCGCTGGGCACGGGCTGGCGCGTGCGCGTTGGCGATCTGGCGCTGGACCTGGCGGCGACGCTGACCGGCGACACCCTGGAGTTGCAGCGCGACGGCCTGACGGTTCGCTTCACGGTGGCGCTGGAGCAGCACGCCACGCGGGGCGAACGCCTGTGGCTCGCCGGACCGGGCGGCACCTGGGCCTGGCGCCGGCTCGACCGCTGGCAGCGCGCGCTCCAGGGCGCGGCGGGCGCGGACGATTCGGGGGGCAAGCGCCTGCTCGCGCCCATGCCCGGGCTGGTGACGCAGGTGCAGGCCAGCGTGGGCATGACCGTGAACGCGGGCGACTCCCTGGTGCAGATGGAAGCCATGAAGATGGTGCACACGCTCAGCGCGCCCGCGGCCGGGCGGGTGGCCGAGCTGCGCTGCCGCGCCGGCGATGCGGTGCGCGGCGGCGATGTGCTGGTGGTGATGGAAGCCATGGAAACCAAGGAAGCATGATGAACGAACCGATTTATTTTGACGAGCAACACCGCCAGTTCCGCGACAACCTGCGCCGCTTTGTCGAGCAGGAAGTGGTGCCGCACGCGGCCCCCTGGGAAAACGAAGGCATGGTGCCGCGCGCGCTGCTGCGCAAAATGGGAGAGCTGGGTTATCTCGGCGTGCGCTATGGCGAGCAATACGGCGGCTCCCGGCTCGATACGGTGTACAGCGCCATCCTGGCTGAAGAACTCGGTCGCTCCACGTATGGCGGCTTCGCCGTGACGGTGATGGTGCACACCGACATGGCCTCGCCCCACCTGGCCAACTTCGGCACGCCGGACCAACTCGCGCGCTACCTGCCCGCCCTCATCCGCGGCGAGAAGATCTGCGCCGTGGCGGTCACCGAGCCCGACGCCGGCTCCGACGTGGCCGGCATCCGCACCCGCGCCGTGCGCGACGGCGAGCACTGGGTCATCAACGGCAGCAAGATGTTCATCACCAACGGCGTGCACGGCGACGTGTACTTCGTGGCCGCCAAGACCGACCCAGCGGCCAAGGGCTCGCGCGGCATTTCGATCTTCATCGTCGAGAAGGGCACGCCGGGCTTTCGGGTCGGGCGCGCGCTCAACAAGAGCGGCTGGCTGTGCAGCGACACCGCCGAGCTGGTATTCGAGGACTGCCGCATCCCGGCGGCCAACCTGCTGGGCGAGGAGAACAAGGGCTTCTACCAGATCATGCGCAACTTCCAGAACGAGCGCATGGTGCTGGGGGCGCAGATGATGGGCGAGGCCGCACGCGCGATCGAGCTGACGCTGGCCTATGTGCGTGAGCGCAAGGCCTTCGGCGCCACGCTGTGGGACAAGCAGGCGATCCGCCAGCGCCTGGCCATGCGGGCGGCGCAGGTCGAGGCCGCCCGCCAGCTCGTCTACCACGCCGCCTGGCTCGACGCCCAGGGGCGCGAATGCGTGAAGGAGGTGTCGATGGTCAAAGCGCTGTGTGGCGAGCTGCTCAACGACGTGGTCTATGACTGCCAGCAGTTCCACGGCGGCTCCGGCTACATGCGCGAAGTGGCGATCGAACGCATGGTGCGCGACGCCCGCGTGCAGGCCATCGGCGGCGGCGCCACCGAGGTGATGCTCGAAGAAGTGGCCAAACGGTTATGAACATGGGTACTTCTCCGGCCACTTCGGCCATGGATGGTTTGGCCGGCTTGCCGCTGAAGGAGGTCCTGCCCGGCATTCTGATGTTCACGCTGCCAGTGGACTACGGCATCGACCACGTCAACGTTTACCTGATTCGCGAAAGCGAGGGTTGGTGCTTGTTCGACACGGGGGCCGAATGCGAGGCGGCGCGGGCCTTGTGGCTGCGCGCATTGGCCGGTCCGCTGGCGGCTGGATTGACGCGCATCATCGTCTCGCACCACCACCCCGACCACCTCGGGCTGGCGGTGTGGCTGCACGAGCGCACCGGGGCTCAGGTTCTGATGCGTCAGGAAGAGGTGGCGGTGGCGCGGCAGACGCACGTGGCCAACGCCGGCGATCGCGCGTACTGTATCGACTTCATGCGCCGCCATGGGATGGCGCCGGAGGACGCCCAGCAGGTGGTGGGCGGGGTGCTGCAAAGCAACATGGCCTGTGCCGTGCCGACCCGCACCGAGCCGCTCGAAGCCGGCCAGACCTTGCATATCGGCGCTCATGCCTTCGACGTGCTGGTGCTTGGCGGCCACAGCATCGCGCAAATTTGTTTGTACGAGTCCAGGCTGAAGTTGCTGCTCACGGGCGACCAGTTGCTCGAACGCATCACACCCAACATCGGTGTCTGGCCCTATGGCGAAACCGATCCGCTGCCACGTTACCTGGAGAGCCTGCGCACCATTGCCGGACTGGATATCGAACTCGTATTGCCGGCCCATCACGACGTCTACCATGCTGGGGTCAAGCGCGCGCACGGGCTGGTGGCGCACCACCAGAAGGCGCTGCGCAAGTTCATGGCGCGTCTGGGCGCGGGGGGCATGAATGCCACCGAACTCGGCTACGCCGTTTATGGCGCGCAGAGCGACCCGCTGCATGCCTACCTGGCCATGGGCGAAACGCTGGCGCATCTGCTGTGGCTGGAGCGCTCCGGTTATGCGCGGCGTGACGAAACGCCAGCGGTGACCCGCTGGTATCCGGTGACAGCGGCCGACGGCGAGCCCACCTTAACCTTGTCTGGAGACATGTCGAGATGACAGAGACGCACACCATCAACGAAGAAGAAATCGCCAAACGATGGCGGGAATTCGCCCATGTGTCGCCGTACAACCGCGAACTGGGCCTGCTACCGCACGCGGTGCACGCTGACTGGTGCGTGCTCAAGGTCGAGTATCAGGACGCGCTGGTGGGTGATCCGCAGACTGGTGTCTTGCATGGCGGGGTGATCACTGCGCTGCTCGACGCCGCGTTCGGCTTCGCGATTTTCGTCAAGCTGCCGGAGATGCGGCCGATGGCCACGCTGGACTTGCGCATCGACTACCTCAAGCCCGCCACGCCCGGGCGGGCGATTCTGGGGGGGGCCGTTTGCTACAAGCTGACTTCAGAACTGGCATTCGTGCGAGGCGCTGCCTACCTGGACACCCTGGACGATCCCATAGCCACCGCGGTTGGCATTTACATGTTTACTTCCGGGCGACCAGTGTTGCGCAACGAGGAGGTGCCGCGATGAACTGGACCGAACAAATCAATCACGCGCGCGCCCAGGGCGACTGGAGCGAAGTGATCCGGTCTGTGCCCTTTGCCCGTTTTCTGGACTTGCGCATGGATGTCAAGGGCGAGGAGTTCACCTGCGTCTTGCCATTCCAGGAAAAACTGATAGGCAACCCCATCCTGCCTGCTCTGCATGGCGGAGCCACCGGGGGGTTTCTGGAGTGCGCCGGACTGTTCTACCTGCTGTGGCACATGGACAGCCGGGACTTGCCCAAGACCATCGATTTCAACATCGATTACCTGCGCTCGGGCCGACCGCAGGACACCTATGCCAACGTTGTGATGGTCAAACAAGGCCAGCGGGTGGCGAACCTGCGCATCCAGGCATGGCAGTCCAGTCCCGATAAACCCATCGCCCTTGGCCACGGCAATTTTATGCTGCGAGCCTGAGGGCCCAAAAAGGAATGTTCATCATGTCTCAACCAACCTACCGTTCCGTGTTTCGCCCTGGCCTGTTCGCGGGTCAGACCGTTATCGTCACCGGCGGCGGCAGTGGCATCGGCCGCTGCACCGCGCATGAACTGGCCAACCTGGGGGCCTGCGTGGCGCTGGTCGGCCGCCGCGTCGAGAAACTGGAAGCGGTGCAAGCTGAAATCACGCGGGCCGGCGGCCAAGCCAGCATCCATGCCTGTGACATCCGGGACGAGCCGGGCGTCAAGGCCATGATCGCCGACGTGATCGGGCGCCACGGCAAGATCGATGGCCTGGTCAACAACGCCGGCGGCCAGTACCCGCAGCCGGTCAAGGACATCAGCCTGAAGGGCTGGGATGCGGTGGTGCGTAACAACCTCACCGGCGGCTTTCTGGTGGCGCGCGAAGCCTTCAACCAGTCCATGGCGTCGAACGGCGGCGCCATTGTCAACATCATCGCCGACATCTGGGGCGGCATGCCCACCATGGCGCACAGTGGCGCGGCGCGGGCCGGCATGCTGTCCTTCACCGAGACGGCGGCCTGCGAATGGGCCGTTGCCGGCGTGCGCGTCAACGCGGTGGCGCCGGGCTGGATCGCCAGCAGCGGCTTTGACACCTACAGCCCCGAGATGCAGGCCGAACTGCGCAGCCTGAAAACCAAGGTGCCGCTGCAACGCTATGGCACCGAAGCCGAGATTTCGGCAGCGGTTGTCTTCTTGCTGTGCGAGGCGGCAGCTTTCATCACCGGCTCCTGCATTCGGGTCGATGGCGGCGTGCCCAATGCCCGCCCGACCTGGAAACTGCAGGCCCATGATCGCTCCAGGCCCTTCAACGGCTTTGCGCTGTCGCAGGCGCCGAAGTGCCTGAGCGTGCAGGATGAATGACATGGACGCGACGATGCAAACCACGAATTCGAACGATCCGGCGGCTTATCTGGCGCCTGGGCGCTACGTGGACAGCGATCACCCGGCGGTGGTCGCGTTCGCCCGCCGGGTGGCCGCACCCGGCCTGACGCCGCGCGAGGCTGCGGTCAAGCTTTACTACGCCGTGCGCGACGAGTTTCTCTACGACCCCTACCACTTCGACACCACGGTCGAGGGCTTGAAGGGCAGCCACGTGATCAAGGCTGGGCGCGGCTTTTGCGTGCCCAAGGCGGCGCTGCTGGCGGCGGCGGCCCGCGCCCTGGGCGTGCCGGCACGGCTGGGCTATGCCGACGTGCGCAACCACCTGACCAGCAAGCGGCTGTACGACATGATGGGCACCGACCTGTTCGTCTTTCACGGCTATACCGATCTGTGGATCGACGGCCAGTGGCTCAAGGCCACGCCGGCCTTCAACCGATCCCTGTGCGAGAAGGCGGGCATCCGGCCGCTGGAGTTCGATGGCAGCGCCGATTCGGTTTTCCATGAATTCGATGTCAGTGGCCACCGTCACATGGAGTATGTACATGAGCGTGGTGTCTACGCTGATCTGCCGCGCGAGGAACTGCTGGCCTCGTGGCGCGTGCACTACAAAACTTTTGCCGACTGGGGCCAGATAGCAGGCAATGGTGCCAACTTTGAAAAAGAAGTGGGAGCGGGATCTTGACTGCCGCCAAGTGAGTCGACCAAGTTCTTGTGGAGGTTTGGTAAACATAAGGGGACAACTATGAACCTGAAAATATCGAAATTCGCAAACTCGTTGAGCGATCCTCGGTCTTGGCTTCAGCCTCGGCTGCCAGATATGCGGGTAACCCGGCAGGCGGTGCAAGTTCTTGCCGCCCTTTGCGCGACGTTGCTGGGGATCGGGCTCACTAGAGCAGAGACTGGTGTAACAGCGCAGACCGTCCTGATCGGTCAGAGCGTTTCGCTGACCGGCCCGCTTGCTGAAATCGGTACCGATTTCAGCGAAGGTTTCAAGGCCTACATCGACGAGGTGAACCGCCGTGGCGGGGTCTTCGGCCGTCGGCTGAAACTCGTGCTAATGGACGACGGGTATGTTCCCCAACAATCATTGGCCAATACCGAAAAATTGATTGGTGAGGACAGAGTATTCGCGCTGGCCGGAAACTTGGGAACGGCCAACGTCACCGGTGTTTTACCGCTATTGGAGCAACACCGGGTGCCACTATTTTCGGCTTTCACGGGAGCAGATAGCCTGCGCCACACGCCGAACCGGTATGTGTTCACGGTGATGGCTTCGTATGGTAATGAGACAGAAAAAATGGTTCAACATCTGACGACGGTAGGGATCAAGTCCATCGCCGTCGCATATCAGAACAACGCTTTCGGACAGGAAGGGCTTGCGGGCGTGCAGGCGGCTATGAAGGATCGCCAAATTGCCCCGATAGCGAGTGCGGCGATTGAAACTGACGCTCGGGACGCTGCGGTTGCGGCGCAAACGATTGCTCGCGCTCGCCCGCAAGCGGTCATTTTGACGATGGCCGGCAAACCGACCATCGAATTTATTCGCGAGTTCAAGAAGACCGGAGTGGCAGCACAACTGCTGCTGCTGTCGGTGGCGGACACCAACCTCCTGGTCAAGCAGTTCGGCAAGGACGCTGCTGGCATTCTCGTCACCCAGACGATGCCGGCGCCGTTCTCCGACAAGCTCGGCGTGTCGCGCGAATTCCGCCAGCTGATGAGATCCGTCGGCAAGGACAAGCACGTCGGCTATGCGTCCATGACTGGGTTCGTATCGGCCAAGGCCTTTGTTGAAGCGCTCCGGCTCACCGGGCCGGACCTGACCCGTGAGAAGTTCATGACTTCCATCGAGAGCGCAAAAAACATGGATCTTGGGGGCTATGTCTTGCGCTTTGGCCCGGAAAAGCATCATGGTTCAATCTATGTCGAGATAACCATGATCAAGCCTGGCGGCGCGCTATTTGTCTACTGAAATGAAGATTCAAGCGCTCCCTATGAGCAATTTCGAGCGGCGAGTGTTTTCTGGCTTCACCGGTGGCCCCCTGGTCGCCGATGTCCATGGCCCAGTCGGCGCACCGACGGTGTTGCTGTTGCACGGCGGTGGGCAAACACGCCATGCCTGGGGCCGCACCGCGCAGACCCTGGGTGACACAGGTTGGAGCACCGTCGCCCTGGATCTGCCGGGCCACGGCGACAGTGCCTGGGCCGCTGATGGTGACTACAGAATCGAGGTGTTGGCCGACACCATGCTTGGCGTCTGGCGCGAACTGGGCATGCCGCTGGCGGTGGTCGGCGCCTCGCTCGGGGGCTTGATCAGCATGGCGGCCGTGGGCCGCGCCGATGCGCCGCCGATCAGCGCGCTGGTGCTGGTGGACATTGCGCCGCGCATGGAAGAAGCTGGTGTCGAGCGCATTGTGAGTTTCATGCGGGCGCGGCCCGATGGCTTTGCGTCGCTCGAAGAAGCTGCCCAGCAGATTGCGGCCTACCGCGGCCGGCCGATGGATGGCCCCATCGAGGGACTGAAGAAAAACCTGCGGCTCAATGCGCAAGGCCGCTGGAATTGGCATTGGGACCCGCAACTAATGAGCGAGGCCAATCACAACCACCGGCGCGACGCGGCCGGCTACGAGCGCGCCTTGCGCGGCCTGCAGGCGCCCACCTTGCTGCTGCGCGGCCAGCGCAGCGACGTGATCAGCGAAGAAGATGCGCGCGCCCTGGTGCAAACCATGCCGCGGGCACGTTTCATCGATCTGAAGGGCGCCGGCCACATGGTTGCCGGTGATGCCAACGACGCTTTCGCCGCCAGCGTGGCGGCGTTTCTGCATGAAGTGATGCCGCCGGCACGGTCCACGGCGGGTGGAAACTGAACCAGGAGCACGGAATGAGTTTGCGATCTTTTACGCTGCAAGATCTGATCAACCGCAACGCGCAATTGTACGGCTCGAACACCGCCCTGGTGTTCGGCGCTCAGCGGGTGACACATGCCCAGTACGCCCGGCGCACGGCGCGCCTGGCGGCCGGTTTGGCCGCCGTTGGCGTAGGGCAGGGCGACCGGCTGGCCATACTGGCCCCCAATTGCCTGGAATATGTCGACCTGTTGGGTGCCGCCGCCCGGTTGGGTGCGATCATGGTGCCAATAAACGGCCGACTGTCGGCCGAGGAAGTGGCCTATGTCATCGAAGATGTGGCGCCGCGGGTGCTGATCGTAGCCGATGAATACCAGACCCTGCTGCCGCAGCGCGGCCTGGACAACACGCTGCGCTACACGCTGGGCGTCGCGCCAGCACCCTGGCAACCCGTCAGTGCGCTGTATCGGGAGCGTGATGCGCCAGCGGCAGGCCTGCCCAGCGTGACCGACGGCAGCGGTTTGCTCATCATCCACACCGCCGCCGTGGGCGGTCGGCCGCGCGGCGCGCTGCTCACACACCGCGGCCTGATCACCGCCAGCCTGCAGACGCAACTGGCTTGGCACCTGACGGCGGCGGATGTCAATCTGGGGGTCTTGCCACTGTTTCACGTGGCCGCCATCGGCTTCCTGCTGGCCGCGCAGCAGGCGGGCGGGGCGACGCTGCTGATGGCGCGTTTCGATCCGCCCAGTCTGGTCAGACACATCGACGAGGACGGGGGCAGCCTGATCGGTACCTTTCCACCGATGCTCGGCGCCCTGCTGGAAGCCGCCGTAGCCCAAGGCTCGGCGCTGTCGAGTCTGCGCGTGGTGTCGGGGATCGATGTGCCCGAGACTATCGCGCGCCTGCGCGCCACCTGCCCCCAAGTGACTTTCTGGAGTGCCTACGGCCAGACCGAGACATCGGGCTCGATCAGCCTGGCGCCATTTGACGAGCGCCCCGGCAGCGCCGGACGGCCCACCGCGCTGAACACGGTCGCGGTGGTGGACGAGCTGGACCGCCCCTTGCCCACCGACGCCACCGGCGAGATCGTGGTGCGGGGTCCGATGGTGTTCCAGGGCTACTGGCGCTGCGAAGCAGACAACGCCTTCACGCTGCGCAACGGCTGGCACCACACCGGTGACTTGGGGCGCATCGATGCCGAGGGCTACCTCTGGTACGGCGGGCGCTCGCCGGCCAAGGAGTTGATCAAGCCGGGGGGCGAGAACGTCTATCCGGCTGAAGTCGAGCGAGCCATTCTGGAGCACCCGGCGCTGGCGCAAGCGGTGGTCATCGGCGTGCCGGACGTTCAGTGGGGCGAGGCGGTCAAGGCCGTCTGCGTGCTGAAGACGGGGCACACATTGAGTGCCGACGACCTGATCGAGTTCGTGGGCGCTCGCATCGCACGCTACAAGAAACCCAAGCATGTGGTGTTTGTGCAGGCGTTGCCCCATGCCGCTGCCGGTGGGGTGGACCGGGCGGCCGTCAAGGCCGGGCACGGCCACGTTTGACGCGGCGCGCAGCAAGCGATTTTCAACCAGAACCAGCCCTGAAGGAGACGACAGCATGACCCAGGCCTCCACCGGCGACCCGGTGCAGCGTTTCAAGACGCACCGGCGCACCATCACCGAAACCGACATTGTCAACTTCGTCAACGTGGCCGGACTGCACGAGCCCTTCTTCATTGACATGGATTACATCCGGCAAAACATGACGGGTGCGCACCGCAGCCGCTTCGCACCCGGGCCCATGATCATCTCGCTGGGCATGGGGCTGTTGGCGACCTACGTGGCCGGCGTCATCGAGCGCGCGCTGGCAGGTCATGTGGTCGGGGCCTTTGGCGGCATGACCGGTCTGCAGGCACGCCTGCGCGGCGCGCTGTTTCCGGGCGACACGATTCACGTCGAAGGGGAGGCGCGGCTGCGCCCGCCAACCGCGCGTGGCTACACACTGATGGATATCCAGCACCTGGTGATCAACCAGCGCGGTGAAACCATCGCCGATTTCACTGAGACCCTGACCTTCCTGCCCAGTGAGGCCGGCACGACGTGATCTGTGCCGGGCCAGAGGGGCTCACAACAGTGGCTTATGGCTATGCGAGCCGCACAGGCCCATGTCGTTCAACACCAGAAGAATGCTTAACATGACAAAACGAGAAGCTGTGATCGTCGGCGTGGCCGACCTGCCACTGAAGGACGGCAAGGTCCTTGCGCCCATGTCGGTCCTGCAGGCCCAGGCGCTGGTCGCCCGCGACGCGCTCAAGGATGCGGGCATTCCGATGAGCGAAGTGGATGGCCTGCTGACCGCCGGCCTGTGGGGCGTGCCCGGTCCGGGCCAGTTGCCGACCGTGACGCTGTCGGAGTACCTGGGGATTACCCCGCGCTTCGTGGACGGCACCAACATCGGCGGCTCGGCCTTCGAGGCGCACGTGGCGCATGCCGCCACCGCCATCGAGGCTGGCCGCTGCGAGGTGGCACTGATCACCTACGGCAGCCTGCAAAAGAGCGAGATGAGCCGCAACCTGGCCGGACGCCCCGCCGTGCTGACCATGCAGTACGAAACCCCTTGGGGCATGCCCACGCCGGTGGGCGGCTATGCGATGGCGGCCAAGCGCCACATGCACGAATATGGCACCACCTCCGAGCAACTGGCCGAGATTGCGGTGGCCACGCGCAAGTGGGCGGCGCTCAACCCGGCGGCCACCATGCGCGAGCCGCTGTCGATCGAGGATGTGCTCCAGAGCACGATGATCTCCGACCCGCTGCACCTGCTCGATATTTGTCTGGTGACCGACGGCGGCGGCGCCGTGGTCATGACCACCGCCGAGCACGCCAAGGCGCTCGGGCGCAAGCCGGTGTATGTGCGCGGTTATGGCGAATCGCACACCCACTGGACGATTGCCGCCATGCCCGATCTGGCACGCCTGACAGCGGCCGAGGTCGCGGGCCGCGATGCCTTTGCCATGGCGGGCATCGGGCACGATGCGATCGACGTGGTCGAGGTCTACGACTCGTTCACCATCACCGTGCTGATGACGCTCGAAGCGCTGGGTTTTTGCAGGCGCGGCGAGGGCGGTGCTTTTGTTTCCAAGCAGCGCACCTCGCCGGGCGGTGCATTCCCGCTCAACACCAACGGTGGCGGTCTGTCCTATGCGCACCCCGGCATGTATGGCATCTTTCTGCTGATTGAGGCGGTGCGCCAGTTGCGCGGCGAATGCGGCCCGCGCCAGATCGCGAATGCCGTGACCGCGCTGGTCCACGGCACCGGCGGCACGCTCTCCAGCGGGGCCACTTGCATTCTCTCCAACCGGTGAACACCATGTACGACAAACCCCTGCCCGTCATCGATGGCGAGAGCCGCCCCTATTGGGCCGCCCTCAAACAACACCGCCTGACGATCAAGCGCTGCACAGACTGCGGCAAGCACCATTTCTACCCGCGCGCCCTGTGCCCGCACTGCCATTCCGACGCCGTCGAATGGGTCGATGCGCGCGGCACTGGCACCATCTATAGCTACACCATCGCGCGCCGGCCGGCCGGTCCGGCCTTCAAGGCCGACACCCCCTACGTGGTGGCGGTTATAGACCTCGACGAAGGAGCGCGCATGATGACCAATATCGTCACCGACGATGTGGATGCGGTGCGCATCGGACAGCGCGTGACGGTGCAGTACGACGACGTGACCGAGGAGGTCACGCTGCCGAAGTTCCGGATCTTGTAACAACGAGGTTTCACGCATGGACTTCATCATCGATCCCGACACCGTGGCCATTGCCGAGACGGTGCTGCGCTTCGTCGAGCGTGAAGTGCTGCCGCTGCAGCAGCGCCACCATGACCAGCTGGGCAGCGAACGCACCTTGTTCGATGCCAGCGACCGCTATGTGCCCGAGGTGCTGGCGCTGCGCCAACAGGCGCGCAAGCGCTCGGCCGAGTTGGGTTTTTACACTCTGTTTGGCGACGAAAATCTGGGCGGCGGCGGTCAGGGCGCGCAGGTCATGGCCCATGTGCAAGAGACCCTCAATCACAGCATTGGCCCGGCGCAAGCGCTGGTCCATACGGTGGTGCTGCCGTCCCCCTTTACCAACGGCCTGTCGCCAGTACTGCGGCACCTGGACCCCGAGGTGTTTGCCGGTTACCGATGACGGAATCGCCAGCGGCAACAAGACCCTTTGTTTCGGCCTGAGGGAGCCCGATGCCGGCTCGGATGCGTTCGCGATGAAGACCCGCGCGGTGCGCGACGGCGACGAGTGGGTGCTCACCGGCACCAAGCAGTGGATCACGAACTCCCCCTACGCCGACTACGCCATGGTGTTCGCGCTGACCGACGCCGAAGCTGCGGCCCGCCACAAGGGCGGCGTCACCGATTTTTTCGTTGGCACGCGCGCGCGGATTTTCCGTGCCGCGTGTCATCAACACCAAGGGCCACCTGGGCGGTGACACCGGAGTCATCGTGCTCGACGGCGTGCGGGTGCGCGACGACCACCGGCTCGGTGAAGTCGGGCTCGGTCTGGCGGTGGCGATGGACGGCGTCAACGCCGGGCGCATGGGCATGGCGGCTTCTTGTTTGGGCCTGGCGCGTTGGGCGCTGGACCAGGCAGTGGAATATGCCAAGGTGCGGAAAACCTTTGGCCTGCCTATTGCCGAGCACCAGGCGATCAAGCTCATGCTGGCCGATAGGGGTGATCTCACTTTCGGTGCAAAACATCCGATTAGGAGCCAAGGGTAATCCCTAGGATTTTGTCAGCTGAGCCCATGTCTTCACCCCTCTTGCTGTGTTTCAAGGAAAGCCCATGCAGATGAGCTACAGGTTACGAACCACAGCGTGTGCCTAGCTGTTGTGTCTCAATAGGTTGTTCACCCGAATGGTTCTGGGAGACTGGAGGTACCACGCTTCAGGATCACAGAGGAATCCCACCGGATGAACAGCCATAAGAATGCCAGACTCACCTTCGAAGGGCGTAAATTGTTCGTAGAGCGCATCGCCGTCATGGGGCTGATGCCTGCGGCCTCGGCCGCAGGCATCAGCGAGCGCACCGCCCGTAAATGGCTCAAGCGCTTTGCCGAACAAGGCCTGGCCGGCTTGTATGACCGCAGCTCGCGCCCGCAGACTACACGCACGACATGCGACGCGGCGCTGTGCCGGCGCATTGAACAGCTGCGTCGCAGCCGTATGCCCATGCGCAGCATTGCCCGGATCGTCGGGCGCAGCGTGTCAACCATCAGTCGTCTGCTCGCTCGCCTGGGCCTGTCCAGCCTCAAAGCCCTGGAGCCTGCGAATCTCGCGGTGCGCTATGAGCGTCAAAGGCCCGGCGAGCTGCTGCACATGGACACCAAGAAGCTCGGACGCATCGTCGTCACGGGCCACCGCGCCACTGGCGATCCACGCGACCACACCCGAGGTGCAGGCTGGGAGTTCGCACATGTGGCCATCGACGACCACTCCCGCGTAGGCTTCGTACAAATGCACGCTGATGAGCGCAAGGGCTCGGCCGTGGAATTCCTCAAGGCTAGTGTTGCCCACTACGCGGCCTTGGGCGTGAAGATCGAGCGGTTGATCACCGATAACGGCGCGGCCTACCGCTCACGTCTGTTTGCACAGACCTGCCAGGCCATGGGTATCAAGCACAGCTTCACTAAGCCCTATCGGCCGCAGACCAATGGCAAGGCCGAGCGCTTTATCCAGACTTGCCTGCGTGAGTGGGCCTATGGCCGCGTGTGGTCAAACAGCGCCGAGCGAACGGCCGGGCTGCCCGCATTCCTGAGCTACTACAACGCCCGAAGGCCTCACTCAGCCCTCGGGCACAAACCTCCCGCATCCAGACTCGGCGGGAATAACCTATTGCAACTCAACATGTAGGGCTCTAAATGGCTTGAAGTCATGTTCACTGAAACAGAAACTCTTATCGCTATGCGGTTTGGAAACACGCTGCTCTTGCTGTGCATACCCCTCGGCGCTCTGTGCGCGCAAGGACTACACGCGGTTGCGTCCTTGGCCGATCAGGCGGTTGAGATGGCGGCCAGCCGTGTAGAACGCGTTGTCGGTGAATTCAAGCAAGGTTGCGCGCAGAAAACCGCAGACCTCAAGCACTTGTGTTTTCTCGGACAGCGCTTTCGTTGCTGAAGGAGCACGATGCACGACGGCGCGCGCATATGCTCGAATCCGTGCTCCGCCGATTGCAGAGATGTCCCACAGATGGACCCCCAGCTCTTTCAGGAAGGCAATCTTTTTGCTGGCCTCTCGAAGGGAATGAAGCCCATGCTTTCCCGGTGGCTCCTTGAGCCATTCCAAATTCGTGCCACCTGTTCTCCCTTTTCGCCCGGAATAAACGGCCTTCAGAGCCTTTTGAGCAAGCGCCTCAGTGACATTGAGGCGCACGACCTCGATCGCGGCGACAGTCTCGGCTTCAAATGCGCGGCTGGCGATGCTTCGTAGGACCCGCTCATGGGGGATAAGCAACTGGTTATCGAGCAGCCAAAGCTCCCCACGCTTAACCAAGTCCTCGGTCGAAACAGCGGTGCTCGCCAGAGCCTTCAACGCAAGACCGAGGTCGTCGAGCTTCTCTGGAGTTGCAGGCGCCAGGTTGGCGAGGTTCTCGAGAACCCACTGCCTGTGGGCAGTTAGCGTTGTAGGTCTCTTGTACAGAGACTTGAGTGATGCAATGGACGTCTGCCGCAGCTGCAGTTCCGCGCAGAGGTACTTCAAAAGAAGCGCTGGGATGAGCGTCAGGTTTTCGAGATGCCGTCCAGAGGCTCGCAGAAAAACGAGAAGGATCGCCGGCCCAAGTGCATTGTCTCGGTACCGCGATCTCAGAGCATCGACATCTTCTTTGGACAGCCGAAAGCACAGACCAATATCTATATCGGTGAGGGTCTTGGGGAACGAGGTCGTGCCTATATTGAAGCGCTGATGAAATCCTGACATTTCTCCTGCCTCCCTGGATGGGGCACTCTGGCAGCAGGATGAAGGCCAGTCAAGGTGTCGCAGAGTTCAGGGTTTACCCGTAATGGGAAGCGTAAAAACCTGCGCGTGAATGGAGGTCACCTCGTGATGCGCATCCCCGACGGAACGGGCGAGATTCAGCGCCGTACCATCGCGCGCCAACTGCTGACCGGACAGGTGGACCTGTAGGTTGTGCCCAGCCTGGGCCCGGCGCGTGCCGATCCTCTGCAATGCGCAACAAGGAGATCGATTGACATGATGAAAGGGCACGAACTGTTTGCGGGCGGCCACCGGCTCGCCGCCGGCACCTGGGGCGACGTGGGCGCCGGGCGACCGGCCATTGTCATGATGCACGGCGGGTTGGACTGCATCACCACCTGGAAGGATCTGCCGCAAGCGCTGGCCGAGGTCAGCGGCTGGCCCGTGTTGGCCTACGACAGCCATGGCTATGGATGCTCCGAGCGTCTGGTCGGCGGGCGTGAACCAAGCTATCGGAGCGAGGAGGCCGGACCGGTGCTCGGTGAGGTGCTGCGGCACTTCGACATCCGCCCGGCTCTGATGTTCGGCCACAGCGATGGCGGTGCGATGTCGCTCCTGGCTGCGGCGGTGCATCCTGAGCGGGTGTGCGGCGTGCTCGCCTGTTCGCCTGTTCGCCGACGATCACCATCGATCAGTTCATGGTCGATGCCATGACGGGTGCGCGCCGCGCGTTTGAACACGAGGGGCTGCGCGACAAGCTGATGCGCCACCATGGCGACAACACCGACGCGATGTTCTGGGGCTGGTACGAGCCCTGGGCCAGCCCGCGGGCCCTGCAATGGGACATGAATGCCGAGCTTGCCGCGGTGCGCTGCCCGGTTTCCGTGCTGTTCGGTAATGACGATGAATATGGCTGACGGCCCAGCGCAATTTCCCTGTTTCGCCACGGCCTGATGCCGCTTGAAGTGATGGCACTGCCTGGAGTCGGCCACCATCCGCAGCAGCGCGCGCGCGGCGAGACGATCGGCATGTTGCAGCGGCTGCTCGGGCGCATCGGACACAGCGTCTCGGCCGGAAGCGAGGACACCGGCCGATGACGGACGCCGAAGAGTTTGCCTACGCGATGGTGCTCCAGCTTCAATATGCCGCCGTCAGTGCAGGCCGCGGCATGCCTGGCGGGCCAGCATGCTTGCCAGCGGAGAGAGGTCGGTCAGGTGGTCCAGGCGAGCCACCAGATCGATCAGCTCGTCGCCCTCGGCCGGGGTGAGCGCGGGCTTGACCAGGCGGCGGAACTTTTCCTCCAGCCGCTGCTGCTGCTCCAGCAGGTCGCTGGCGGGGCGTCCGCTGTCGTGGCGCTGGCGCAGCACGGCGCCGTCCTGGGTCTCGATCACCACTTCGCTGAGGGTGAGCCCCGGGCACTGGGGCGCGAGCAAGACCTGCACGCGCCCACGCAGCGCCACGACCTCGGGCGCACGCACGGCTTCGTCACTGAACCCGTCCAGTCCCGCTGTGTCAATCCCCGCCAGCGCCATCGCCACTGTGTGGCGCAGACTGAACTTGGCCTCCAGCCCGGTGCGCGGTTCGGCAAGGTTGCACACGCCCTCGCTGGCCGCGCCGGCCCGTACCGTCACGTGGATCACGTCCTCGGGTTGCAGTGCATGTTGGAGACGCAGCTGGCGCGCGGCCTCGATGGCGGCATGGGTGCCGTAACAGGCGGCGTGAAATTTGAACAGATTGTGGCGCAGGTGCCAGCCGCCGTCCGGCGCGGCCAGGACCGCTTCCAGCGATGCGGTGCCACCGTGTGTGGCGATGAAGCCTTGCGTACATTCGATCGCATCGGCACGGCTGGTGAAGCCACGCGCGGCCAATTGGGCCGCCTGCAGGCCGTCGGCACTGGCGCGCCCCGCGTGCAAGGGCTTGCACATGGTGCCGAACATCGATTTCAGTCCGGCCGCCGTGGTGCTGGCGATGCCCAGCGCGGTCGCGGTGTCGTCGGCGTCGAGCTGCAGCAGGCGCGCGCAGGCAGCGGCCGCGCCCAGCGTGCCGAGCGTGGCCGTGGTGTGAAAACCGTTGGAGTACTGTGCGTCGCCGGTAGCCAGCCCCAGCTGGCACATGGTTTCATAGCCGGCGGCGAAGGCGGTCATGAAGTCGCCTCCGCTGGCGCCATGCGACTCGGCCAGGGCCAGCAAGGCCGGGATCAGGACCACCGAGGGGTGGCCGGTGCAGGCCATGTTGAGGTCGTCGTAATCGAGCGCGTGCGAGGCCGCGCCATTGATCAACGCCGCCTGTCGGCTGGAGGTCGTCATGGCGTGCCCGACGACGGTGGCCTGGGCGTGGCCTCCCTGCTCACGGGCTTCTTCGGCCAGCATGTGCACCAGCGGCTCGCACGCGCCCGCCAGCGTCACCCCCATCCAGTCGAGCAGGCATTGCCGGACCCGCAGGCGCACATCCTCCGGCAGGTCGTTGTAGCACAGGGCAGCACTGCGTGCGGCCAGTTCCCGTGTGATGTCAGTGGTTGGGCGCGAGGCCGACGATGCGGATATAGAGGCCGTGGTCACGCTCACTTCAGCGCCCCTTCCAGACCGGTTTGCGCTTTTCCCGGAAAGATTGGGGGCCTTCCAGCGCATCTTCACTGAGGTAGACGGCATCGAACGCGCGGTTCGAGGCGCGCAGCGCGGCGGTACGGCCCATCTCGGTGGACAGACGCACCATTTCCTTGGCCGCGCGCACCGTCAGCGGCGCATTGGCCATGAGACGGGTCGCCAGTTCTTTGGCGCCTTGCAGCGCCTGCCCCTTGGGCATCAGGCGGTTGATGTAGCCGAGTTCGTAGGCGCGCTGCGCTGTCAGCGGTTCGCCTGTCATCGCAACTTCCATCAGGATGCGCTGCGGCAGCATGTGGATGACGGGCGCCGCCCACGGCATGCCGCGTCCGACCTTGGCCTCGGTAATAGCGAATTTGGCGGTTTCGTCCGCCACGCACAGGTCGCACATCTGCGACAGCAGCCAGCCGCCCGCATAGGCATAGCCCTGCACGGCGGCGATGACGGGCTTGGTGACCTCGATGTTGTCGCCGAGCACGGCGATGAAGCCCGCCGGCGGGATGCGCAGCTGGGTGTCGGCGGCTTCCACAAGGTCCATGCCGGCGCAGAAATTGTCACCCGCACCAGTGAGAATCGCTACCTGTGCCTCGGCGTCGGCTTCGAAGCGACGCCAGACCTCGAAGAAGCCATCGCGCACGGCGCGGCTCAGCGCATTGCGGCGTTCGGGGCGGTTGATGGTGATGATGGCGATGCCGTCGCTCACCTCATAGAGAAGTTCATTGGTCATGGGCTCAATCTCCTGGTCAAGTTGTGGTTCCGCTCTCTTGGGGCGCGTGCCGTCAATTCACGCGGGTCCGGTTCCGGACGGTAGCCGAGCGCGCGCGAAATGTTTGCAGCGAGTTCCATCACCAGGCGCTGCAGGTCAGCCGCCGCGGCGCGACCGCGCTCAATAGGCGCGGCGATGATCAGCGCCGCATTCACGCGGCCGCCGGGCTCGAAGATCGGGGCCGAAAAACCGGCCACATCCGGTGTGACTTCCCCGAACGTGAAGGCCACGCCGGTTTTTCGAACCTGCTCGATGATGCGCGCCAGTTGCTTTCGGTCGGTGACGGAGCGTGGGGTCAGTGCATGCAGGTCGGCGCTTTGCAGATATTCGTCGCGCCACGCCTCGTCCTGGAACGCCAGCAGCACGCGCCCGGCGGAGGAGGCAAACAGCGGTCGTGTCGTTCCTTCCGGCACGGCGTATCGGATCGCTCTTGTGCTCTCGACGATGGGGCCGTAAATGAGTTGACCCTCCGCGCGGTTGATCTTGGCGATCAATGTGGTCTCGCCGGACCGCGCCACCGCTTCGCGCAGGAACGGCATGGCCACGATGTCAAGCGAGCTGGCCGAAACCAGCGCGGCCCCCAGAGAGAACGATGCAGGGCCCAGCCGATACACCGCGCCGCTGCGTTGCAGGTAGCCATGCGCCGTGAGGCCCCGCAACAGCGAGAGCACGCTGGTTTTCGGTGCGTGCATCGACTCGCACAGCTCGGCCAGGGCCATGCCCGGGGGCTGCCCGGCCAGCAGCTGCAGCAGTCGCAACACGCGTGCCAGCGACATCGGCGCACCGTCTGCCCGGTGTGTAGCACCTACTCGTTCGTACCGGGCTGTTGCTGGATGGTTCATGGGACTCATGCTTTTGTTCCGATATCAGACTGGTTGTTCTAGTATCAAATTAGCACTAATATGCAAAAGCTTCAATCAGGTTTTCCTCAATACAAGACGATGAGGTGGCCTGACGTCAAAAAAATCAGAGGGGACACAGATGACAAACCCACCCAACCAGACTGCACCCGCCGGGGGGCCGCTCGCGGGCGTGCGGGTGATTGACCTCAGCACAGTGCTGATGGGGCCGTATGCGACCCAGATTTTTGGTGACCATGGCGCCGACGTGATCAAGATCGAATCCCCCGAGGGCGATTCGACGCGCTGGATCGGCCCCGGGCGCCATCCCGGCATGGGCCCGCTGTTCCTGCACCTGAACCGCAACAAGCGCAGCGTGGTGCTCGACCTCAAAACCGCGCAGGGCGCGGCCGCCATGCGGCGCCTGATCGAAGGCGCCGATGTCTTCGTGCACAACCTGCGACCGGCCTCCATCACCCGGCTCGGGCTGGACTATGAGAGTGTGTCGGCGATCAATCCGCGCATCATCTGGTGCGGCGTGTATGGCTACGGCGAGGACGGCCCCTACGCCGGCCGCCCGGCCTATGACGACCTGATCCAGGGCGCGGTCGGCATTGCCGACTTGCAGCAACGCAGCGGGGCAAGCGAGCCGCGTTACGTGCCGCTGACGATTGCCGACCGCATGGTCGGCCTGCATGCGGCGCACAGCGTGGCCATGGCGCTGTATGGGCGCGAGCGCACCGGGCGCGGCTGCCGCATCGACGTGCCGATGTTCGAGACCATGGCCAGCGTGGTGCTGTCGGATCACCTGTATGGCCGCACCTTCGAGCCGCCCAGCGGTGACGCCGGTTACGTGCGGCTGCTCTCGCCCGGGCGCCGGCCCTATGAAACCAGCGACGGCCACATCTGTGCGCTGGTCTACAACGACGGACACTGGCAGCGTTTTCTGCGCGCCATCGAGCGCGACGATTTGCGCACCGATCCGCGCTTCGCCGACTTGAGCAGCCGCACCCGGCACATCGACGAGGTGTACGGCTTTCTGGGCCAGACGCTGCGCGGGCAGAGCAGCGATCACTGGCTGGCGCTGTTCGAGCAGATCGACGTGCCGGCGGTGCCCCTGAACAGCATCGAGTCCCTGCTGGACGACCCGCACCTGGCGGCGGTGGGCTTCTTCCGCCAGGTCGAGCACCCGTGCGAAGGGGAGATCCGCACCTTTGGTACGTCGGCGCGCTGGGTGGGTTACGACGTCAGCCAGTTGGCGCCCGCGCCGCGACTGGGGGAGCACACCGAATCGGTTCTGCGCGAATGCGGCTTTGATGCAAGCGCGCTGGTGTCCTTGCTGGTCAGTGGCGCAGCAGTGTCGGAAGCCGCCGGTGTCCAAGTGTCAGCATGAGAAACGCTTGGCCACTCTGCTGCCCGAAGGCGCTCGCGCCGCAGCCTGCCAGGGCGAAGCTACTACAATGAAAGCCCCGGCATTGACTGCAATCAGACTGACCGGCGTGCTGGGCGCGGAACTCTCCGGGCTCGACCTGTCCCAGCCGCAAGGGCAGGATGACTGCGCAGCGTCTGGCTCGCGCATGGCGTCGTTTTTTTGCGCGACCAGCACCTCCACGAACGAACACTTTCTGGTTTGCGCCAAGGCCGTTAGCACCCGGCGGAATACCCGTTCATGAACGGCATTGAGATCGCTAGGCCGAAGCCGGTCGTGGCGCTGCTGCAGTTTTTATAATATTTACGCACCGGAAAGAAGGCAGAGTTGACCTGCCAGCTTCCGCTGGCAGGTGGGTTCTCTGGTGTTCCGGGATAACCGCTGCACACGTCACACTCTGTCAACGATTACCACGGCCTCCGCCGGGTCATCATGCACCGCACGCATCACGCTTGCAAGTGACAGGCCTCCTCAGTTGGTAGGGACGCCTCTGTACAGGGCTCACAGAATCAAGTCCGGTTTTGGCTTTGCCGGGGTACGTGTATGCACAGGGCCACCACTGCGTCGGTCAGGTCATCAATCGAGATGCCCATTTTGGGGTTGAACCACTGCGCTGACCCGTTCAGCATGCCAAAGATCAAATTCCGCGCAAGCGGCACCTCGACTTGCAAGTAGCCGGTCGACGAGAGTGCTTGAAGCACGGGCATCCATGTCGCTTCGTAGTCACCTTGCAGCTTAGCGATGACGTTGCGCTGCCTGGTGTTGAGAGAGCGGGACTCGTAGAGCACCGCATGCATGAAGTCGCTACTTTGCCCAAGTAGCGTATCGAAATGCGATCGGATCAATTGCCGCAGCGTGGTTGCAGCGTCATGGGTGGCAAGTAACACGATTGTCTGACGCGCCAGCGCGCGACGCAGGCCTTCCTGCACCACTTCGTACAACAGCTCATCCTTGCTTGCGAAGTGACAAAACAATGAACCGGAATGCATGCCGACGGCGCTGGCGATGTCGCGCGTGCTCGTACCGTTGAAGCCGTGGCGTCGAAACAGTTTGGCCGCGGCTTTGACGATATCTTGGCGGCGGTTGCCTTCATTCCGCTCTTGCAGCGTCTTGGGTGGGCGGCCTCGTGGCCGCTTGGCAGCTACGACAGTGGGGAGCGGGCGAGTGGAACACATCATCGGTGAACGAGTAGCGATGCCTGCCACCAGTGGCGGTTCGCAAGCTCGGGCCGCCCCGAAAACGGCGGTCGGAGGTCCTGATCGTATTCTGACCCTCGGTTCTGGTGGCCGGTGCTGGGGATGACAGCCATCGGCTCAGTACGACTTCGGCAAACCCAGCACGTGCTCGCCGATGTAGTTGAGCAGCATCTCATTGTTGATAGGCGCGATTTCCAGCAAGCGGATCATGGGCCACAGCGTGATGATGTCGTAGTCGCGATCGAACCCGTAGCCGCCGTGGGTTTGCAGCGCGGCCTCGACGGCCGCCACCGCCGCCTGCGAGCCCAGCAACTTGGCCATGTTGGCGTGCGCACCGGCGTCTTCGCCGGCGTCGAAGCGCTCGGCCGCGGAGTAGGTCATCAGGCGCGCGGCTTCGATCTGGGCCTTGGCCTGTGCCATGCGGTGTTGCAGCGCTTGGTAGGAGCCGATCGGCTTGCCGAAGGGTTTGCGATCGTTGGCGTAAGCCACGGCCTTGGTCAGCGCATAGTCGCCCAGGCCCAACGCCGCGCCGGCGGCCAGCAGGCGCTCGGAATTCAGGCCGTCGAACATCAGCTTGGCGCCCTTTCCGGCTTCGCCGATCAGCGCGTCGGCGGGCAGCTTGACGTTGTCAAAGAACACCATATACTGGCGCTCGGCGGTTTCGACCTGGATGTTGAGTTGCGTCAGCTGGATGCCGGGCGTTTTCATGTCGAGCACGAACAGCGAGATGCCGTCGGTGCGGTGCTTGACCTCGCCGGCCTTGGTGGTGCGCGCGATGACCAGCATGTAGTCGGCATCGCGCGCGCCGGAGATGAAGACCTTCTGGCCGTTGAGCGTCCAGCCGCCGTCGGCGTTGGGCGTGGCCAGCGTGGTCATGGCGAAGCTGTTGGTGCCGGCGTTGGGTTCGGTGATGGCAAAGCACAGCTTCTTCTCGCCGGTGCAGGTGGGGGTGACGTATTTGCGGATCTGCTCGGGCGTGCCGTGGCGCATGATCGGCACCCGGCCCAGGCCGGTGACGACCAAGAACAGTGTGGGCACGCCGGCCAGCGCCAGCGCCTCGTTGAGCGCGGTGATCTCCAGCACGCCGCCGCCGGATCCGCCGTACTCTTCGGGGACGGACAGGCCGAGCAGGCCGAACTCGCCGAGTTTTTGCCACAGCTCGTCAGGGAAGCGGTCTTCCTGGATGCACTGGAGAATGTAGCTGCGCGGGTACAGGGTGGTGACGCCGCGGGCGGCTTCCTGCACGTCTCGGATACGCTCGCGCAGCGCTGCGGAAGCAGTGTTGCCAATGGCGGTGGTTGCCGGGGTGTTCATGGTGTGTGTCTCCATCTTAGATTGGGGGCTGGGGGCAAAAGTTGTCAAAGTGACATGTCGGCCGGAATCGGAACTGGAAAATCGAGCAGCATCTGCGCGAAGGCTTTGCCCTGCGAGTCCATGCGGACTGAGGCGATGCCGCCGCCGCCCAGGGCTTCGTGCAGCAGAAAATTCAGCGCGTGCGTGCCGGGCAAATCGAATCGTCGCACGCTGCCCTTGACCAGGTGGGCGAACCAGGCCGCCACCGCCTGCTCGGTCAGGGCGGCTCGGATGAAGGGCAAGTAGCCGGACTTGCGCGCCAGGATGCCGATGTTGGCGGCGTCGCCCTTGTCGCCGCTGCGCCCCCACGCCAGTTGCACCAGCGGCACCGTGCGTGTGCCGCGCGCAAAGGCATCGGCGGCAGGCAGCGGGCCTCCGACCTGGGGCAGGGTCGCCGGGTCAAACACCTGGCCGTGCCATGATGGTGCTTCCACGGTCTGGTCGCCCATGTCGATGCTGGCGGCCACCTGTGCCTTGGGCACCAGGCAGGAGAATAGTCGAACCACTGGCTGCACCTTGGGTCGGCCGCCGGTGAAGCCAGTGATGGCCGGGGCCGACATCAGGGCCAGCGGCGCCACTTCGCGTGAAAACAGTTCGAGCGCGTCCTTGACCGGATGGCGCACGCCGACCTTGAGCATCACTTCGCGCGCATCGGGCCGCGCATGGGGGCCATAGGTGTCTTCGGCGCCAATGGCTTCGATGCTGGTTTCGGTGAAGTCGGGCCAGCCGCGCTCGCGGTAGTGGCGTCGCATGCGCGCCAGCATGGCGGCACCCACGCGCTGGGCCTTGGCGCCGGCATCGATGCCGCCAATCATGAACAGGCTCATGGCCCGAAAGCCGTCGGCGTACGTGACACTGACCTTGGCCTGGTCGGTCGGCGGGAGGCCGCGCGCGCCCTTGACCTCGACGCGGTCGGGGCCGATCTGCGTCAGCGTCACGCCGGTGAAGTCGCAAACGACGTCGGGCAGGATGTAGGCGCGCGGGTCACCGATTTCGTACAGCATCTGTTCACCCACCGTGGAGGGGCAGACCAGCCCGCCAGTGCCTTCGGGCTTGGTGATGTCGAAGCTGCCGTCAGCGCGGCATTCGGCGATGGGGAAACCCATGTCGTCCCAGCCCGGCACGGTGTCCCAGTCGGTGTAGTTGCCGCCGGTGGCCTGCGTGCCGCACTCGATCAGGTGACCGGCCAAGCTGCCCTGCGCGAGCAGATCGTGGTCGGCGGCGGTCCAGCCAAAGGCATGGATCAGCGGCGCCAGCGTGACCGCGCTGTCGACGCAGCGGCCGGTGACCACGATGTCGGCGCCGGCCGCCAGCGCGGCTGCAATCGGGAAGGCGCCCAGATAGGCGTTGGCGCTCATGACCTTTTGCGGAAACGGGCTGCCTGCAAACATCTCCTGGGTGCCGGCTGCGCGCAGCGCTTCCACCTGCGGCATCAGGTCGTCGCCCAGCACGGCGGCAATTTTCAAATCCACGCCTTCGGCCTGTGCCGCCGCCGCCAGCGCGGCGCGGCAGGCGGACGGGTTGACGCCGCCCGCGTTGGCAATGACCTTGATGCCGCGCGACTTCAGTTCCTTCATCAGGGGCCGGAGGGTGGCCACGAAATCCGGTGCATAGCCCAGTGCCGGGTCTTTGGCCTTGGCGCGGCTGAGCAGCGACATGGTGATTTCGGCCAGGTAGTCGAACACCAGGACGTCGATGTTGCCGCGCTGCACCAGTTGGGCGGCGGCGAATTCGCTGTCGCCCCAGAAGCCCGAGGCGCTGCCGATGCGGAGGGTTGTTTGCTTCATGAATAACTCCTATTGTTGATGGGGTCAGCGCAGGGGAGTGGGCATACTGCGGGGCCAGAACACGCGCCAGATGCCCTTGGCGGTGGCGCAGACGGTGCCATTGGCGTCCAGGAACTCCCCTTCGGCAAATGCCATCGTGCGGCTGATGCGCACCACACGGCCGCGCGCCTCGAAGCTGTCGCCCAGGGCGGCATTGAGGAAGGTGATGTCGAGGTTGATCGTGAACTGGCGCAGCTCGAAGGGGTCGATGTCGGCCGCCTCGGGCATGGCCAGCAGCGAGGAGATGATGGCCCAGCCCAGCGCGCCGTCAAACATATAGGAGATGACGCCGCCGTTGAGCACGGTGTCCGAACCGCCGCCGCCGCGTTGCGTGGGCAGGGCCTGGGGCAGCCGCACGATCGCTCGGCCCACGGCGGTTTCTTCAACCTCCAGCCCTTGCGCTTTCAGAAACAGGTTGTCGTTCCAGCTTTGCTTGTAGGCGGCGATGCGGTCCAGTTGGGGGGCATTCATGTGTGGGTTCCTGTAAGGGGGTTTCAGGCGCTGGCCGAATGGTTGCGCAGCAAGGCGTCCAGCGTGTTTTCCAGATGCGCCAGCGAGTTGCATTCGCGCGCGATGTGGCAATAAGGCGCATAGCGCTTCATCTCCGAGTCGCCCAGGCCCCAGAACGAGACGGGCTCGGGGTTGAGCCAGATGACCCGGCGCGCGCGCTGGTAGAGCCGTTGCATGACGTGCGCCTGGGCCTGGCCGCGGTTGTTGCGCGCGTCGCCGAGCATTAACACGGTGGTGCGGCGGTCGATGTCATCGAGCAGCTGCGCTTCGATGTCGAGCAGGGTCTGCCCGTAGTCGGTGCCGCTGCCGCCTACCGCCTGCATCACTTTGTCCACCGCCTGTTCGACCGGCAGCGACTCGAAGGTGTCGCTTACCTCGACTAGGTGGTTGGTGAAGGCAAAGCTGCGCAGGTCGCTCACCTGCTCGCCCAGGCTGTGCAGGAACAGCAGCAGAAAGTGCGCGTACTGGCGCACCGAGCCGCTGACGTCGCAGATGGCCACCACTCGCGGCCGGTCCACCACCCTGGAGCGCCAGAAGGTCTCGAACATCACGCCGTCGTAGGCCGCGTTATTGCGCAGGGTCTTGCGGAAGTCGAGCTGGCCGCGCACGCGCTTTTTCTTGCGCCGCGAGTGGCGCTCGGCCAGCCGCTTGGAGATTTTGCTGACGATGACGTGCATGCGCGCGAAATCGCGTTTTTCGATGTTCGAAAGCTTTTGCGATTGCAGGAAGTCGTCGTGCAATTGGCGCGTGGGCGCCGTGCCGAAGAGCGCGAGCTTGCGTTCGACAAAATTGCGCACCTCCTCGAACAATTTCTTGCGCGCCAGTTCGAGTTCGCGCGCGCGCGCGGGTGCCAGCGTCTGGCGTTTGGCGTCGGAAATTTCGCGGTCCAGCAATTCCAGGCCCATGGCTTGCTGGATTTTCTGGGTGTAGTGGCCTTTTTGGGTGAAGAACCAGATGTCGGTCAGGCCGACCTCGCGCGCAGCTTCCTGCATGCGCTTGGCCAGTGCCGCCGAGTCACCCGCCAGCAGCAACTGCGACAGGGCTTGGCCGCCTCTGCCCTGGCAGCCGCCAGGCCCGCCGGAACCGGTGGCCGCCGTGTCTTGGGGGCTCTGGGCGCTTTGTGCGGGCGGGTCTTGCGCCGGTGCGCTCAGGTTTTCAAAGGCGCTGAAACGGAAGAATCGGTCAAAGGCGTCGTCGAACAGGGCGCGGTCCGGGGTGGTCTTCGCCAGTGTCGCGCCCAGCGCGCTTTTGAGCAGGGCGCGGTCGCTCCAGCCGACCAGCGCCACGGCGCGCGCCGCATCGATCTGGGCGTTCAGGCTGACCTCGAAGTCGCTGCCGCGCAGCGCCTTGAAAAAGTCTTCAAGCGTGGCTTGCACGGGGCATCTCCGCGTCCTTGCGCGCTTGCTGCAGCAGGGTGGGCAATTGCTCGCTGGCCGAGGCAATGTCCTGCTCGAACTTGAGGAAGACGTTGAGTGTGCTCTTCACCATGTCCAAGCTCAGGTGCTCGGCGTGCAGCAGCAGCAGTGTTCTGGCCCAGTCGATGGTCTCGCTGACCGAGGGCTGTTTTTTCAGGTCCATCTGGCGCACCGCCTGGATGAAGGCGACCAGTTCGCGGTTCAGTGTGTCCGACAGGCCCGGCACGCGACGCTCCAGAATGCGCCGCTCCAGCTTCGCCTCGGGGAATGGAATGTGCAAATGCAGGCAGCGGCGCTTGAGCGCGTCGCTCATCTCGCGCGTGTTGTTGCTGGTGAGAAAGACGAGGGGCTTGACCTTGGCCGTGATGGTGCCGAGTTCGGGCACCGAGATCTGGAAGTCCGACAGCACTTCGAGCAGGAACGCCTCGAACTCGGGGTCGGACTTGTCGACCTCGTCGATCAGCAGCACGCAACCGCGCTCCTGGTGCAAGGCCTGGTACAGGGGTCGCGGCTCCAGAAAATGCTCGGAGAAGAACAGGTCGTCGTGCGCATGCAACCTGTCCATGGAGGCGGCAAGGCCGACGGCGCCCTGCATCATCTCGCCCAGTTTGTCCTTGAGCAGTTGGGTGTACAGCAACTGCTTGCCGTATTTCCACTCGTACAGGGCCTTGGATTCGTCCAGCCCTTCGTAGCACTGCATGCGGATCAGGGGCACGTCGAGGATCTCGGCCATGCCCTTGGCCAGTTCGGTCTTGCCGACGCCGGCCGGGCCTTCGACCAGGAGCGGCTTTTCCAGGTTGAAGCCCAGATAGACGGCGGTGGCGATGTCGCGGCTGGCGATGTAGTCCACCCCGGCCAGGCGTTGCGCCAGGCCGTCGATGGAATCAAAGTGGGGTTGGTGCAGTGTTTTCATGGGTTTCCTTGGGGCGCAGCATTCTTTCGCCGGCTTGAAGTTGTCGGGTGTCCGCGATGCCGCGGGCAATGCCCTGCACCAGGCGCAGGTCGCGCGACAGGGTGAGCAGTGCCGGTTCATGGTCGTCCAGAGCCGCTGCAAAGGACTCACAGGCGCCTTGCCAGCGATCAAACAGTCTGCGCGCGCCCAGGTTGAAAGCCGCCAGCGCCTCGTTCGGCCCGTGCTGGTCCAGATGCCGGGCGGCGTGCCGGGCCACCGGCGAAAGGGCGTCGAGTTCGAGTTGCAAGCCACCCAGATCCCGGGTCAAGGCAGGGGGGCGGGCGGCGCTGCGAAACCAGCGCGCCAGCGCATCCAGTTCGGCTTGCATGGCGCCAAGCATGGCCCCCAGCAGCAGCGCATCTTCGATCGCGCGCAGCGGTCGCGCGATGGTGTCGAAAGCCTGTCCCGGATCGCCCAGGCGTTGGTTTTCCGGCACCCGGCAGCCGACAAGGCGCAGGCCGCAATGGCCGAGCGGCGCCAGTCCGCGCACTTTGTCGTCCAGTTCGCGGGTCAGGCCCAGTGTGTCGGCCTCAACGACGAACGCATCGAAGCGCTTGCGCCCCTCGTGCTCGCCGCTGACGGCCAGCACGATGATGGCGTCCGCCGACGGGCCGTTGCTGACGTAGGCCTTGTGGCCGTCAAGAAGCCAGTTGTCGCCGTCCTGCACCGCCCGGCAACCCAGGTGTTTGGGGTGCGCACCTGCGCCGGGCTCGGAGATCGCGAGTGCCAGCAGCGCGTCGCCCCGCGCCATGGATGCCAAAAGGGCACGATGCCGGTCGCTACGCAGATTCGGCGCCAGCACGAAGCGCCCCAGCATCTGCTGCATCATCCACGCCATGCCGAGGCCCTGGCTGGCTGATTCCCGGGCGACGATGCCGGACAGCGAGCTGACCCGCACGGCGTCCGCGATGGGCGGCCCGCCATCGCGGTCGAAGCCCACACCGAGCAAGCCGTTGCTACCGAGATGGCGCCACCAGGCACGGGGGAAGCCGTGCGCGCCGTCAGGCGCTGGCGCGTTCGCCAAGGCCAGGCGCATGGCTTCGGGCAGTGCCGAGACCGGCACCGTTTTTGCAGGGGATGGAGAGCGGTTCATAGGCCCATGCGGATCAGGCGTAAAACCCCAGCTGGCGTGCCGCCAGGTCGCGCATCACCTCTTCGGCGCCGCCACCGATGGCGTTGACCTTGACTTCGCGGTAAATGCGCTCCACCTTGACACCGCGCATGAAGCCGGCGCCGCCGTGCAGTTGCACCGCCTCGCTGGCGCAATAGGCCATGGTTTGGGTGGCCTGGTTTTTCAGCAGGCAAATTTCGCCTACCGGTGTGTCGCCCTGTTCGACGCGCCAGGCCAGTAATTCCAGCATGGCCTGCGTCGCATCGACGCGCATGGCCATATCGGTGAGTTTGTGGCGGGTGACCTGCTGGTCGATCAGCTTGCCACCGAACATCTCGCGCTCACGCGACCAGGCCAGCGCTTCGTCCAGACAGACTTGGGCAAAACCGTTGGCACCGGCGGCGAGGAAGATGCGCTCGCGGTTGAAGTTTTTCATGATGGCTTTGAAGCCCTGGTTCTCCTGCCCGACCAGGTTTTCCACCGGCACACGGCAGTTGTCGAAATACAGGGCAGCGGTGTCGGAGCACCACCAGCCCATTTTTCTCAAAGGCGTTTGCGTGAAGCCGGGCGTGCCTTTCTCGATCAGCAGCAGCGACACGCCGCCTGGCCCCGGCCCGCCAGTGCGCACCGCCACGGTGTAGAAGTCGGCGCGCATGCCGGAGGTGATGAACATCTTCGAGCCGTTGACGACGTAGTGGTCGCCATCCCGGCGCGCCGTGGTCTTGAGGTTGGCCACGTCCGAACCGCCGGAGGGTTCGGTGATGCCGAGCGCGCTGATCTTCTCGCCCCGCAGTACCGGCGGCAATACGCGTTGCTGGAGCCCTTCGCTACCCACGTTGACGATGGGGGGACAGCCGATGGTGTGCGACAGCAGACTCGCCAGGACACCGCCAGCGCCGCAGCGCGCAAGCTCCTGCGCGGCGATGATGGTCATGAACAGGTCGCCGTCGTTGCCGCCATGGCGCTCGGGAAAACCCAGTCCCAACAGGCCGATTTCGGCCGCCTTGCGGTACAGCTCGACAGGAAAGGACTCGGCTTCGTCCCATGCGTCCACATGCGGGCTAATTTCCCGGGCGACGAAGCGGCGCATCGCGTCGCGGAACGCCAGGTGCTCGGGCTTATAGAAGGGGCTCTTGGCAGGCGGGGTTTCGGTCGTCATGGATGGGACTCCTCGTGGGCGTGGCGTGTGTCGTGCGTGCAGGGCGAGCATCAATCAGGCAGATCGACCAGTGACACCAGCAAGGCGCGCGTGGCAACCTGGTCGCCAGCGCGCACCGCCACCTGGTCCACCACGCCATCGCGACGGGCCAGCAGTTGGTGTTCCATCTTCATGGCTTCGAGCACCACCAGGCGTTGCCCCTTCGTGACCGTGTCGCCACTTTGGACGTCAACGGCCAGCACCCGTCCATTCATGGGGGCGAGCACCCGTGATTCCGCGCTTGCCGCTGCCGCTGACGGTGGGGCATAGGTCAGGTCTTCAAAGCTGGCGCTCAGGTCGCCCAGTTCCAGGTGCAACACGTCGCCGGAAAACACCGCCGCCGCGTTTTTCTGCACGCCATCGGCGATCAGGCGCAGGCACTCGCCTTCGCGCTCGCAGAGGGTGATGTGGTGCAGCGCCGCGCCCACTTCCAGCGTGTAGCTGTGGGTTCCCGTGACCGTGATGTGCACGTCATGGCGGTGTTCTCCCTCGCCGATCAGCATCGGCCAGCGTGCTGGTCCGCTGGAGCGCCAGGGCGCGGCCGCGACCGGTTTGGCGTTGGCTTCGAACCACAGCGTGCTGGCCAGCGCCAGCGCCAGCGAGTCGGGCCGGGGCCGCACCAGCGCCGCGCTGTCGAAGTGCTGGGCGATGAAGGCCGTGGTCGTTTCGCCAGCAGCGAAGGCCGGGTGGCCGGCCACGGCCTCGAGGAAGGCGCGGTTGTGGGGCAGGCCGAGCAGGCGGGTGCGTTGCAGCGCACCGATCAGGCGCCGTCGGGCCTCGTCGCGGGTCGCGCCGTGCGCAATGATCTTGGCGATCATGGGGTCGTAGTGCGGGCTGACGGTCTGACCCGATGCCAGTCCATGATCAACGCGCACGCCCTCGCCCGTGGGTGGGTTCCAGAGCGCCACATCGCCACTTTGCGGCAGGAAGCCTGCGTACGGGTCTTCGGCATACAGGCGCACTTCAATGGCGTGCCCGTTCAATGGCACCTGCTCCTGCGTCAGCGGCAAGGGCTCGCCACGGGCCACGGCGATCTGCCATGCCACCAGGTCAAGGCCGGTGATGCACTCGGTCACCGGGTGTTCGACCTGCAGCCTTGTGTTCATCTCCAGAAAGTAGAAATGTCCTTCGCGATCCAGCAGAAACTCGACCGTGCCGGCGCCGACGTAGTTCACGGTGCGCGCCGCCGCCACCGCCGCCGCGCCCATCCGCGCGCGCAGCTCGGGCGTGACTGCGGGGGAGGGGGCTTCCTCGAACACCTTCTGGTGCCGACGCTGGATCGAGCAATCGCGCTCGCCGAGATGAATGATGTGGCCATGCCGGTCGCCGAAGACCTGGATTTCGACGTGGCGCGGTTCCAGCACCGCGCGTTCGAGGATCAGTTCTTCGCTGCCGAAGGCATTGCCCGCTTCCGAACGGGCGCTCACCAGTGCGACCGGCAGGTCCTGCGGGTGTTCGACCAGCCGCATGCCGCGTCCGCCACCGCCCGCCGCCGCCTTGACCATGATCGGGAAACCGATCTCGCGTGCCTGTGCGAGCAATGTGGCATCGGACTGGTCCGCGCCCTGGTAGCCCGGCACACAGGGCACGCCCGCCGCCAGCATCAGACGCTTGGCGCCGGCCTTGTTGCCCATCTTCAGGATGGCCTGCGGGTCCGGGCCGATGAACACCAGCCCGGCGTCCAGGCAAGCCTGAGCAAAGCCGTCGTTCTCCGACAGGAATCCGTAGCCTGGATGCACCGCATCAGCGCCCGTGCTGCGCGCCGCCGCCAGCAGCGCCGCGATGTTGAGGTAGCTCTCGCGCACCGGCGCCGGGCCGATGCACACCGCCTCGTCGGCCAGGTTGACATGCAGGGCCTGGGCATCGGCTTCGCTGTAGACAGCCACCGTGCGGTAGCCCAGTGCCTTGGCTGTGCGAATGACCCGGCAGGCGATTTCTCCGCGGTTGGCGATCAGGATTTTTTTAAACATGCTCAGCTCCCGCGGAAAAATCCCCTGCGCACGCTGCGCGTGCCATGCGATGTGGCTTCGCCGCTGCGCCGACTGGTGTCGGCTGGTCTCCGCGGTTGGCGATAAGGATTTTGGTGAAGTTCATCGGGGTTCTCACATCCGCGCCACGCCAAAGGTGTTCGGGTTCAGAGGCCGCATCCCGGCTTCGCGACACACCGCCAGGGTGGTGGCAAGCGCGCGGCGGGTGTCGCGCGGATCGATGATGCCGTCGTCCCACAGGCGCGCGGTGGCAAACAGCGAATGCGATTCGATGTCGAAGCGTTCCAGGATTTCCTTATTCATGGCCTCCATTGCGGCAGCCGGTGGCTCCTGGCCGGACCGGGCGAATTTTTCCTCGGTGACGATGCGCATCACGGTGGCGGCCTGCTCGCCGCCCATCACCGCCACCCGCGCGTTGGGCCAGGCAAACATGAAGCGCGGATCGTAGGCGCGGCCGCACATGCCGTAGTTGCCGGCGCCGAAGGAGGCGCCGGTCATGATGGTGATCTGCGGTACGGTGGCATTGGTCACGGCCTGGATCATCTTGGCGCCGTGCTTGATCATGCCGGCCTGCTCGACGTCCTTGCCGACCATGAAGCCGGTGGTGTTCTGCAGGTAGACGATCGGGGTGCCGGACTGGCAGCACAGTTGGATGAACTGGGTCGCCTTGGTGGCGCCTTGCGGATCGATGGGTCCGTTGTTGCCGATGAAGCCGCACGGGTGTCCCTCGATGGCGCCATGGCCGCACACGGTGCTGGAGCCGTACAGCGGCTTGAATTCAAGGAAGTCGGAGTCGTCGATCAGCCGTGCCAGCAGCTCGCGCATGTCATAGGGCTGGCGGAAGTCGGTGGGCACGACGCCGGCCA
Organism: Acidovorax sp. 107; assembly: GCF_003058055.1. NCBI lineage: Bacteria > Pseudomonadati > Pseudomonadota > Betaproteobacteria > Burkholderiales > Comamonadaceae > Acidovorax > Acidovorax sp. 107. The sequence continues at coordinate 158,492 of NZ_QBTZ01000002.1, forward strand.
GTTGCTCGACCGGATAACGCGGCTCTTTCCAGATCTTCGCCGCCCGCATCGGCAAGCACTCGTTCCAGGGCAGACGCGCCAGGATGTCGCGTGCGATGCGGATGCCGTCTGCATCGTCCTCGGCCAGATACTCGGCCACGCCCGACGTGGAGCAATGCATCTCGGCGCCGCCCAGTTCCTCATCGGTGGCGATTTCGCCGGTGGCGGCCTTGAGCAGGGGCGGGCCGGCCAGGAAGGCCTTGGCGCGGCCGCGCACCATGATCACATAGTCGGACATGCCAGGCAGGTAGGCGCCGCCGGCGGTCGAGTGGCCGTGCATCACGCAGACCTGCGGAATGCCCCGAGCCGACATCCGTGCCTGGTTGGCGAATCCGCGGCCGCCGTCGATGAACACCTCGCCCACGTGCATCAGGTTGGCGCCGCCCGATTCGACCAGTCGCACCACCGGCAGTTTGTTCTCCAGCGCGATGGCTTCGGCGCGCAGGCTCTTGCGCAGGCCCATCGGCGTGATGGTGCCGCCCTTGATGGCGCTGTCCGACGCGATCACCACGCAGCGTATGCCCGACACCACCCCGATGCCGCAGATGATCCCGCCACCCAGCACGTTCTTCTCGCCGTCGTCATCGTGCATCCTGAAGCCGGCCAGGGTCGAGAACTCCAGCCACGGCGAGCCGCGGTCGAGCAGCAGCGCAATGCGCTCGCGCGGCAGCAGCTGTTTGCGGGCGCGGAACTTGGCCTCCTGGCTGTTGGACAGGTTGCGCACGCGGTCTTCCAGCGTGCGAAAAGTGTCGATCAGGGCGAGCATCTGCGCGCGCACGCGCTGGAAGCTCTCGGATTGCGGGTCGATCTGGCTCTGGATGACGGGCATGGGCGGTTCTCGCTGAAGGGTAGCAGTGAACGGGCGTGGGGGGGGGCGCTTACAGGTCGTAAAAACGCTCGCTGCCATCGGCCATGCGGCGCAGCAGTGGCGGCGGTGCAAAGCGCGCGCCGTGACGCTCGGCCAGGGTCTCGCAGGCCTTGACAAAGGCGGCCACCCCCAGGCTGTGGATCTGCCCGATCGGCCCCCCCAGATAGGCCGGAAAGCCCCAACCCAGGATCGCGCCGACATCGGCATCGATAGGCGCCAGCAGCACCTTCTCTTCGAGGCAGCGCGCGGTTTCGACCGACTGGATGAACATCAGGCGCTGCTTGACCTCTTCGACCGTGGGTTGCGTGGCCGCCAGCGGGAACTCCCGCGCCAGACCCGCCCAGAGCTGCTTGGGGCCATCTTGTGGGTAGTCGTAGAAGCCCTGGCCGGCTTTTTTGCCGAGCCGGCCGAGTTGGTCCACCATGCGATCGCAGACATCGTCGATGGCGCTGCGCTGGTAGGCCGCGCCGAGGTCGGCGGCGGTTTGTTTGCGAATGCGCGCCATCAGTTCGAGAGAGACTTCGTCGGCCAGCGCCAACGGCCCCACGGGCATGCCCGTCATGCGTCCTGCGTTTTCGATCAGGGCCGGTTTCACGCCTTCTGCCAGCAGCGCCAAGCCCTCGCCGACGTAGGTGGAGAACACGCGGCTGGTGTAGAAGCCGCGGCTGTCGTTGACGACGATGGGTGTCTTGCGGATCGCCTTGACGAAATCCATGGCGCGGGCCAGGCATTCGTCGCTGGTGGCCTGGCCACGGATGATCTCCACCAGCGGCATCTTGTCCACCGGCGAGAAGAAGTGCAGGCCGATGAAGTTGGCCGGACGCGCGGAGGCTTCAGCCAGTCCGCTGATCGGCAAGGTGCTGGTGTTGGAGGCAAAGATCGCGCTGTGGGCGATCACCGCTTCGGCCTTGCGCGTCACGTCGGCCTTGACGGCGCGGTCTTCAAACACCGCTTCGACCACGATGTCGCAGCCTGCCAGGTCGGCAAATTCGGTGGTCGGTTTGATCCGGGCGAGCTTGGCATCGCGCTCGGCTTCGGTCATGCGCTTGCTGGCCACGCGTTTGTTCCAGAGCCCTTCGCTGTAGCTCTTGCCCCGGGCTGCGCTGTGGGTGCTGCTGTCGAGCAGTACCACGTCCATGCCTACTTCCGCGGCACAGAACGCAATGCCCGCGCCCATCATGCCGGCACCCAGAATGCCGACCTTGCGGTAGCTGGCCTGGGGCACGGTCTTGGGCCGCGAGGCCAGCTTGCTGGCGGCGGTGATGCCAAAGAACAGCGAGCGGATCATGTTCTTGGCTTCCTTGCCGGTCGTCAGTTTGACGAACTCGCGCATCTCGACCTGGCAGCCGGTGTCGATGTCGACCTGGCAGCCGTTGTAGACGCAGTTCAAAATGGCCTCGGGTGCGGGATAGTTGCCAAAGGTTTTGGCGCGCAGCATGGCGTTGCCGGCCGTAAAGGTGTCGTAGCCCATGGGGCTTTGCACGGCGCTGCCCGGCAGCTTGAAACCCTTGCGGTCCCAGGGCTGAACGGCGGCAGCGGCGCCGTCGGTCAGCAGCCACTGCCTGGCGCGGGCCAGCAGTTGGTCGGCCGGCAGGACTTCATCGACCAAACCCGCTTCCAGGGCTTTTTCCGGGGCAAGTTTTTTGCCCTCGAGCAGGAAAGGCAGCGCGTTGCGCACGCCGATCATGCGCGGCAGGCGCTGGGTGCCGCCGCCGCCGGGCAGCAGGCCGAGCGATACCTCGGGCAGGCCGATGAGGGCCTTGGGGTTGTCGGCGGCGATGCGGCGGTGGCAGGCCAGCGCGACCTCATAGCCGCCGCCCAGGGCGGTGCCGTTGAGGGCCGCGACGAAGGGTTTGCCACTTTTCTCGATGCCGCGCATCAGGGCGTGCAACTGGGCGACGAAGTCCATCATGCCGGCCACGTCGGTGATGGCGAGCATCATGTTGAGGTCGGCGCCGGCGATGAATTCGGGCTTGGAAGATGTGACGATCACGCCCTTGACGGCGGCGTCCGCGACGGCCCTGCGCACGGCGTCGGTGAAGGCGGGAATGGATTGCCCGTTGAGGACGTTCATGGGCACGTCCTGCATGGCCCAGGTGAGGGTGGCGATGCCGTCGGCATCGACCTTGAAGTCAATAGTCATGGTGGGGTCCAGGTCTGTGATGGGGTGCGCGTCGTGCCGGGGCTTCAGACGCGCTCGATGATGGTGGCGGTGCCCATGCCGGCGCCCACGCACAGCGTGATCAGGCCGGTGGACAGGTTGCGCCGTTCGAGTTCGTCGAGCACGGTGCCCAGGATCATGGCGCCGGTCGCGCCCAGGGGATGCCCCATCGCGATGGCCCCGCCGTTGACGTTCATCTTGTCGTGCGGGACCTTCATCACCTCCATGAAACGCAGCACCACCGAGGCAAAGGCTTCGTTCAACTCGTAAAGGTCAATGTCGGCCGCTTTCATGCCGGCTAGCTTGAGCGCCTTTTCCGCCGAGTAGGAGGGGCCGGTCAGCATGATGGTTGGCTCGCTGCCGATGGAGGCGAACGAGCGGATGCGGGCACGGGCCTTCAGGCCCAGCCGTTTGCCGGCCTCGGCGTTGCCGATCAGCACCGCGGACGCGCCATCGACGATGCCCGACGAGTTGCCGGCGTGGTGCACGTGCACCATGCGCTCCAGCTCCGGATAGCGCTGGATGGCGACCGCGTCGAAGCCGTATTTTTCGCCCTGCGCCTTGAACGCGGGCTCCAGCTTGGCGAGCGACTCCAGGGTGGTTTCTGCGCGCATGTGTTCGTCGCGCTCCAGCACGGTGCAACTGTTCACGTCCCTGACGGGAACGATCGACCTGGCGAAGCGGCCCTCGGCCCAGGCGAGCGCGGCGCGGCGCTGGCTTTCGACCGCGTAGCTGTCGACGTCGCTGCGGCTGTGGCCGTAAAGGGTGGCAATCAGGTCGGCAGAAATGCCCTGCGGCACGAAATAGGTCGGAATCGCCACCGCCGGGTCAATCGCCCAGGCGCCGCCGCTGGTGCCCATGGGCACACGACTCATGCTCTCGACCCCGCCGCCGATGACCAGTGGTGACTGCCCCGACATCACTTTGGCGGCGGCCATGTTGCAGGCTTCCAGGCCCGAGGCGCAAAAGCGATTGACCTGCACGCCGGCAGCGCTTTCGTGGTACCCGGCGGCGATGGCCGCCACGCGCGCGATGTTGGCACCTTGCTCACCGGCGGGTTCGACGCAGCCGAGGATGACGTCGTCCACGAAGGCGGTGTCCAGGCTGTTGCGGTCGCGCAGCGCCTGCAGCACGATGATGGCCAAGCCGATGGGCGTGGTGCCATGCAACGCGCCTGAGCTGCGGCCCTTGCCGCGTGGCGTGCGCACCGCGTCGTAAATGAATGCGTCGGTCATGGTGGTGTTCCTTCTTTTGGAGTCTGTGGAGGTGGTAGGCAAGAGGCAGAATGCGACGCGAGTCGGGTACTACAACGTACGACCGATGATTTCCTTCATGATTTCGTTGGTGCCACCGTAAATGCGAGCGACGCGCGCATCCGCATAGGCGCGGGCAATCGGGTACTCCCACATGTAGCCGAAGCCCCCGAACATCTGCAGGCATTGATCGATCACCTTGCAGTGCAGGTCGGTGGTCCAGTACTTGGCCATCGCGGCGGTGGCGGCATCGAGCTTTTCCTCCATCAGCAGGCCGAGCAGGCGGTCGACGAAAACCTGTGCGATCTGCACCTCGGTCTTCATTTCGGCGAGCTTGAATCGGTTGTGCTGGAAATCGATCACGCGCTGGCCAAAAGCCTTGCGATCCTTGGTGTAGGCCAGCGTCCATTCGAGCGCGGCCTCGGCGCCGGCCACCGCGCCGATGGCAATCTGCATGCGTTCCCAGGCCAGTTCCTGCATCAGCAGGAAAAAGCCCTTGCCCTCGCCGCCCAGGATGTTGCTGACCGGCACGCGCACGCCGTCGAAGAAGAGTTCCGAGGTGTCCTGCGCCTTCATGCCGATTTTTTCGAGGTTGCGCCCGCGCGTGAAGCCGGGGCGATGGGTCTCGACCAGCACCAGCGAGGTTCCCTTGGCGCCTTGCGTCGGGTCGGTCTTGGCGACCACGATCACCAGGTCGGCGTTCTGGCCGTTGGTGATGAACGTCTTCTGACCATTGATCACCAGTTCGTTGCCGTCGCGCACGGCGCTGGTGCGCACGCTTTGCAGGTCGCTGCCCGCGCCTGGCTCGGTCATGGCGATGGCGCCAATTACCTCGCCAGTGGCCATCTTCGGCAGCCAGTGGCACTTTTGCTCCTCGGTGCCGTAGGCCAGGATGTAGGGCGCCACGATGTCGGAGTGCAGGCCAAAGCCGATCCCGCTCGTGCCGGCCCGCGAGACTTCCTCGATCAGCACGGCACTATGCAGACGCGTGCCGCCGCCGCCGCCGAAGGCTTCAGGAATGGCCGGACACAGCAGGCCCGCATCACCGGCCTTGCGCCAGACCGCGCGCGGCACGATGCCATCGGCTTCCCAGCCGGCGTGATGGGGGATGACTTCTTCTTCCAGAAAGCGGCGGGCCTGGTCACGGAAGAGTTCGTGTTCTTCACCGAAGAGGGTGCGGCTGAGCATGGGTCTGTCCTTGAAATCCGATTGAGCTGGCATGGCCGACGCTTGGCGAAGCGTGAACCGTCCATGCGCATAGGCGCTGCAAGCACCCCGCACGCGATGGACAAAATCATCGACCAAACGCTTGTTAGATGATATAGTATACGGCATGACCAAGGAACGAAACAACCCACTTTCGCGCAGGGATGCGATCCTGGCGACGGCGGCGAGCCGGTTCCGGCGCGAGGGTTTCGAGCGCACCTCGGTTCGCGAGATTGCCCAGGCTCTGGGCATGACTTCCGGCTCGCTCTTCTACTACTTCGCCACCAAGGAGGAACTGCTGGTGGCGATCATGGAGGAGGGCGTTCGCGACATCATTCAGTCGGTGCGCGACGGGCTGGCTGGCGAGACCCTGCTGCCCGAGCGGCTGCTGTCGATGGTGCGCAGTCACCTGAGGGCATTGCTGGGTTCGCGGCTCGACGCGATGACCGTGCTGCTCTACGAGTGGCGCAGTCTTTCGCCGGACGCGCAGACCCGCGTGATGGCATCGCGCGACGCCTACGATGCCTTGTGGATGGAGCCGATCAGCGAGGCGGCGGCGCTGGGCATGGTCGATGCCGATGCCGTGCTGGTGCGCCAGACGGTGCTCGGCGCCCTCAACTGGACGGCGCAATGGTACCGGCCAGGCGGGCGCCTGGACATCGACGCGCTGGCGCAGCGCATGTACACGATGCTCTTCCCGCGAGTGGTTGCGTCGGGGCGCGAGCCGTGATGGGCCGGGCCGGATGGGGGCTCCGTGCCTGCCTTTCTTGTCTTGAATCGTTTGTTTTTTCAACCATGTGGAGATGAAGTGAAGATATTGGTCGCCGTCAAGCGGGTGCTGGACTACAACGTCAAGGCCCGCATCAAGTCCGATGGTTCGGGGGTCGATCTCGCGAACCAGAAATTGTCCATGAACCCGTTCGACGAGATCGCCTGCGAAGAGGCGGTGCGCCTCCGGGAGGCTGGCGTTGCGTCGGAAGTGATCGTCGTCTCCTGCGGCCCGGCCGCCTGCCAGGAGACGCTGCGCAGCGCGATGGCCATCGGCGCCGATCGCGCCGTGCTTGTTGAAACCGATGCCGGGCTCGAACCGCTGGCGGTGGCCAAACTGATGCGGCACGTGGCCATCAAAGAGGGCGTGCAGTTCGCCATCTTTGGCAAGCAGGCGATCGATGACGACGCTGGCCAGGCCGGCCAGATGTTCGGCGCGCTGATGGGCTGGGCCCAGGCCAGCTTTGCCTCCAGGGTGCAGATCAGCGGCGAGACCGCCACTGTCACGCGCGAGATCGACGGCGGCCTGGAAACCCTGGCCATGAAGCTGCCGGCCGTGATCACGACCGACCTGCGCCTGAACGAGCCGCGCTTCATCACGCTGCCCAACATCATGAAGGCCAAGAAAAAACCGATGGAGGTCATCCGGGCGGCCGACCTCGGCATCGACATCGCGCCGCGCACCGTGACCCTGCACGTCGGCGAGCCGGCGTCGCGCAAGGCCGGCATCAAGGTGGCCGACACGGCCGAACTCGTGAAACGACTCAAAGAAGAAGCGAAGGTGATCTGATGACAACCCTGATCATTGCGGAGCACGACAACGCCGTGCTCAAGGCGGCAACGCTGAACACGATCGCCGCCGCCACCCGCATTGGCGGCGACGTTCATGTGCTGGTGGCGGGTGGCAATTGCGCTGCCGTTGCCCAGGACGCGGCGGCGGTCGCGGGCGTAGCCAAGGTGCTGCACGCCGACGCGGCCCACTACGAAGCCCATCTGGCCGAGAACCTGGCCGCACTGGTGCAGTCACGCGTGCGCGCCGATGCGGGCTACACCCATGTACTGGCGCCGGCGACGGCCTTTGGCAAGAATGTGCTGCCGCGCGTGGCGGCCCTGCTGGACGCCTCCCAGGTGTCGGACGTGATCGCCATCGAATCGCCCGACACCTTCCAACGGCCGTTCTATGCCGGCAACGCGCTGGCCCGCGTGCAATCGAAGGATGCCATCAAGGTGCTGAGCATTCGTACCACCGCCTTTGACCCGGCCGGTGCGGGCGGCGCGGCGGCGGTCGAAACGCTGACGGCGGCTTGCGATCTCGGGTTGACCACCCTGGTCGGACGTGAGGTCGTGAAGCTGGAGCGTCCGGAACTCACCGCCGCGTCGGTCATCGTGTCGGGCGGACGCGGACTGGGCGCGGCCGACAAGTTTCACGCCGTGCTGGAGCCGCTGGCCGACAAGCTTGGTGCGGCGATCGGCGCGTCGCGCGCGGCGGTCGATGCCGGCTACGCGCCCAATGACTACCAGGTCGGTCAGACCGGCAAGATCGTCGCTCCGCAGTTGTACGTGGCCGTCGGCATCTCGGGCGCCATCCAGCACCTGGCCGGCATGAAGGACAGCAAGGTGATCGTGGCGATCAACAAGGACGCCGAAGCGCCGATCTTCCAGGTGGCCGACTATGGCCTGGTGGCCGATCTGTTCACCGCCGTGCCAGACCTGATTGCTGCGCTCTGACGGCGTCGGCCGCGGAGCGACAATCAACCGGACGCGCCTCGGCGCGACACAAGGAGACATTACCATGACAGCCTCTGTTTCCGTCACCCAGGGCGTGCCGCCACCGGGTGCGATCGCGCGTGTCGCCATCGGGGATTTCCTGCGCCGCTCGGCGGCGCGCGACCCGGCCAAGGTGGCCTTCGTGCTCGGCGCCGAGCGGCTGACCTACGGCGACTTCGACGCGCGCGTCAGCCGCTGCGCTAACGCGTTGCTCGCGGCAGGTCTGGTGCCCGGCGACCGCGTGGTCACGCTGTGCAACAACTCGCTCGAGTTCCTGGTCGCGATGTTCGGCATCCACCGGGCCGGCTTGGTGTGGGTGCCGATCAATACCGGGCTGGGCATCGACGACGTGCGCTACATCATCGACCATTCCGAGGCGCGCTTCGTGCTGGTCGATGCGACGTTGTTGGCGCGACCCGACACCGCCGCCGCGCTGTTGCATGCCCCCGGTCGCGGCTGGGTGCTCGAAGGCGAGGGCCGCGACACGTTTGACAGCTTCGGCGCGATGCAGGCGCGCCAGCCCGCCACCGAGCCGGAGGTCGAGATCCACGATCGCGACGTGGCTCAGATCATGTACACCAGCGGCACCACCGGCCGCCCCAAGGGCGTGATGCAGAGCCACCTGTCGGTGGTGATGGCGGCGATGAACAACGCCATCGAGTTCGGGCTCTCGCGCAACGACGTCGCCAACGCGACGCTACCGCTGTTCCACTGCGCACAGCATACACTGATGTTCGGCCTGCTGGTGGCCGGCAGCACGCTGGTCGTGATGCGCGGCTTCGACCCGGTGGTGGTGCTTGATGCCATCGAGCGCGAGCGTATGAGCTTTATGGTCGGGCTGCCGTTGATGCACCAGGCGTTGCTCGACCACCCGACACGCCCGAGACGCGATCTGTCCAGCCTGCGCCTGTGTTTGTATGCGATGGCGCCGATGCCCGAGACCCTACTGCGCCGCCTGATCGCCGAGTTCTGCCCGAACTACATGCTGGGCACGGGCCAGACCGAGATGTACCCTCTCACCGTCGCCTTCCGGCCGGAGCAGCAGTTGCAGCGTTTCGGCTCGTACTGGGGCGTCAGCACGCTGGTCAACGACACGGCCGTGATGGACGACGCGGGGCGCCTGCTGGGCCCGGGCGAGGTCGGCGAGATCGTGCACCGCGGACCGAACGTGATGGAGGGCTACTACAAGAACCCGCAGGCCACCGCCGAGTCGCGCGCCTTCGGATGGCACCACACCGGCGACCTCGGCGTGTGGGTCGACGGTCAGCTGATGTTCCGCGACCGCAAGAAGGACATGATCAAGACCGGCGGCGAGAACGTGCCGTCGATCAAGGTGGAAGCGGTGCTGCTGCGCCATCCGGCGGTGGCCAATGCCGCCGCGGTGGGCTTGCCGCACCCGCGCTGGATCGAGGCCGTGACCGCCTTCGTCGTTCTCAAGCCAGGCGCCCAGGCCGACGAGGCGAGTCTGATTCAGCACTGCAAGGAGCACCTCGGCGGCTTCGAGGTACCGAAGGGCATCGCCGTCGTTGAGGCGCTGCCGATGACGAGCACCGGCAAGATCCAGAAGCACCCGCTGCGCGAGCTGTACCGGAACCTTTACGATGGCGAACAAGCCGCCACTTGAGACGGAGTCTCCGGTGCGGTCCTGACGCTGCCCGGCCGGGCGCATGCAGGCGCGTTACTCTAAAACTCTTCGTTAGACAACCAGGAAGGAGTGAACCATGGCGACCCCAGTTAGAGCGAGTGACATACCGTTTTCTGTCATGGTTGAGGCAGGGAAGGACTATTGGTGGTGTTCATGTGGGCAGAGCAAGAACCAGCCGTTTTGCGACGGAACGCACAAGGCAGCCGGTCAATTTGTGCCAGTGAAGTATGCGGCTGCGGAGAGTGCGATAGTTTACTTTTGCGGCTGCAAGCAGAGCGGCAGAGCACCGCTGTGCGACGGCTCGCACAAGAAGGTCTGAAGTGGGCTCTAGCCCTTGATTTCCTGCTGCGCACCCCCAGGGCACTGATCGACAAACGGAGCGTCATCGGGCAGGACGAGTCGACCTGAGGTCGTGAGTTGCGTCCATCGCGTAGCGGGAAGGTTGGTAATGACGCCTACTGCATGCTTGGGAAAATTGAGCGGCCAAATGCCGTCGCTCGCGAGCGCGAACGGTCCACTCGGTTCAAACCAAGCCTGCCACGTCTGAACGCCATTCTGAACTGCGCGCCGCGCTGAGTTACCTCTTCAAGCGCTTTCCCGACGAGTACTTCCGGCACATCGACGACGCCCGCAGTTACCTTGTGGAGTTCGTCGACGCACTCACCGAGGTTGGCTGGCTAGCGGTGGTCAGCTGAAAGAGTCAACGGGGTTTTAGATCTTTACGGCCGGCTGCGGAATCTGGCTCACACCCAGGCGCGTGAGCAGCTGCACGTGGGACTCAGTGTCGCGGTTGCCGGTGGCCAGCAGCTTGTTGCCGAAGAAGATGGAGTTGGCGCCGGCGAGGAAGCACAATGCCTGGATAGCCTCGCCCATCTGCTGGCGTCCGGCCGACAGGCGCACGCGCGCCTTGGGCATGGTGATGCGGGCCACGGCAATGGTGCGCACGAACTCGAAGGGATCGAGCGGCGCCTGTTCGGCCAGCGGCGTGCCTTCGACGCGCATCAGGTTGTTGATCGGCAACGATTCGCGGTGGGGTCCAGATTGGCCAGTTCGGCGATCAGGCCGGCGCGCTGGCGGTGGCTTTCACCCATGCCGCCGATGCCACCCGAGCAGACCTTGACGCCGGCACCTCGCATGTGCGCCAGCGTGTCCAGCCGGTCCTGGTAGTCGCGCGTGCTGACGATGTCGCCGTAGAAATCAGGCGCGGTGTCCAGGTTGTGGTTGTAGTAGTCCAGGCCGGCGTCGGCCAGTAGCTGTACGTGTTCTTCCTTGAGCATGCCCAGCCTGGCACAGGTCTCCAGGCCCAGGCCCTTGACGCCGTGTACCAGCGCGGCGACTTTCTCCACGTCGCGTTCCCTGGGTTCGAGCAAGGCCGCGCCCATGCAGAAGCTCGTGGCCCCAGCCTCCTTGGCGCGGCGGGCGGCGAACAGCACCTCTTCCAGCTCCATCAGCTTGGAGGCCTTGACGCCGGTGTGGTATTGGCCGACTGCGGGCAGTAGCCGCAGTCCTCCGGGCAGCCGCCGGTCTTGACCGACAGCAGGGTGGCGAACTCGACCTGCGTCGGGTCGAAGTGCTCGTGGCGCACGGTCTGCGCGCGGAATAGCAGCTCGGGGAAGGGCAGCTGGAACAGCGCCTCGATGGCGTCCACGCTCCAGCGCTCGGCTTTCGCGGCGGCGGCCGCTTTCGGGCGGTGCAGGGTGATGGTTTGTTCTGTGACGGTACTCATGGCGATCTCTCTATCTCGGGCGTGATTCAGGCGCTGTCGCCGCCGTGGTGATCAGCGTGCGTCGGCACATGGGATGCTTCCTGCACCAGGATGTGGCTGCGCTGTTCCTTGATGCGGTTCTGCTCGTCCACGAAGACCAGCTTGGGCTCGAAGCCCTTACACCTTTCTTCGGGCACCTGGGCGAAAGCGGCAATGATGAGCAGGTCGCCCACGGCAGCGCGGCGCGCGGCCGAGCCGTTGACGGAAATGATACCCGAGCCGCGCTCGCCGTTGTTGATGTTCCAGATGTGAACCTGTTCGTTCTCCATCATGTTGGCGGCTTCAAGCAGGTTCTCGTCAATGGCGCAGGAGCCTTCGTAGTGCAGCTCGCAGTCGGTGACGGTGGTGCGGTGGATCTTGGATTTGAGCAGGGTGCGGTACATGGCTTCACCTTCAAGGAGGTTCAGCGGGCAAGCAGCCCCCGGGTATCAAACAGGCGTTGGTGGCTGGCCCAGTCCAGGTTATCGGTAATGCGCAGCTTGTCACCAGGACATCGAATTGGCCAGCCGAAGCGCTTCAGGCGCCTTGTGGCCTGATGTGCTGGGTGGCCTCGTCTTCGACACGTTGCCAGATCTCGACCGCGATCGGGTTGTCGCTCTCTTCGAGGATATGGCCCACCAGCCCGATGGCGCGCGCGAAGACGCCGATGCCGCGCACGATTTTCCATGGCAGCCCGAGTTCGCAGCTGATGGCGCCGATGGCGCCGGTCGCATTGACGGGCAGCGACTTGCCAGCGACGCGTTCGGCCTCGGCGCAGATCAGTTGTTCGAGCCGGATGTAGTCCCCAGAAAAGTCGTTGTCCTCGGCGATCTGGAACAGGCGCGGGGCACGCGGATCGACCGGCTTGTGCAAGGGATGGCCGAGCCCGGGAATGATCTGGCCGCGTGCACGAAAGGCGGCCACGGTGTCGCGGGCGATGCGCTCCAGATCGGCGCCCTGGGTGCCCGGCGGAAGTGCCTCGTACAGCATCTTGGCGGTGCCTTCGGTGCTGCCGACGAACACACTGCCCAGGCCGCACAAGCCGGCCGCCACCGCCGCCTGCAGCGATTCGGGCGCACCGGCGTAGGTCAGGCGCGCGGCCAGCGCGCTCGGCGTGATGCCGTGCTCGACCAACGTCACCGCAATGGCGTTGAACACGTTCGATTCCTGCGGCGTCGGCATGCGCCCGAGGATCTGCAGGAAGGCCATGTCACCCAGGTTGAGATGGCCGAGGATCTCGTCGGGCAGGCTCTTGCCGTGCACTATGATGCGGTCGGGGGTGCTCCAGGCGATGTCGGAGCGGATGGGCTTGTTTTTGCGGGCCATGAGGGACTCCAGTCGGGTCAATGAAAATCAGGCTTCCAAGCCGGCGCTGCGTATCACGGCGCGCGCGCGCTGGACCACCGGCAGGTCCACCATCTGGCCGTCCACGGCCACGGCACCGCCGTTGGCCGATTCAAATGCTTCGCAGACGCGGCGCGCCCAGTCAAGCCGCTCGGGGGTGGGCGTGAACACCGTCTGAACGGCAACCACCTGCTTCGGGTGGATGCACAGCTTGGCGCCAAAGCCGAGTCGAAGCGCGCGTTCGGTGTCGGCCTGCAAGCGGTGCAGGTCGTCGATCGCGGTGCTGACGCCATCGACCGGCGCAGCCAGCCCGGCCAGCCGCGAAGCCAGCACCATTTGGGAGCGGAAGGCCAGCAGCTCGGTCTCCGCGCCATCGGGCGCGCAGTCGATGCCCAGATCGAGCGCCAGGTCGACGCTTCCAAAGGCCAGGCGAATCACGCCCGGCACGCGCGCAATGCTGTGGATATCTTGCAGACCGCGCGCCGACTCGATGATCGGCAACACGTCCTTGTAGGTGGCCTCGACCACGGTGCAGACGGCGTCGATGCCCTCGGCCTTGGGCAGCATCACCGCCGCCACGCCAGGATGACGACACAGTTCGAGGTCGTCCTCAAACCACGGCGTGCCAGCGGCATTGATGCGAACCGCCAGCGGCGCAGCCTCCTCCAGTAGCGCCGCCAGCGCCTCGCGCGCGAGCGCTTTCGCCTCGGGGGCCACAGCGTCTTCCAGATCGACGATGACCACGTCCGCTCCGCTGGCGCGGGCCTTGGCATAGCGCTCGGGTCGATCGGCGGGCACGAAAAGGTAGGCGCGCGGGGCGGTGGGGTTGGCTGTCATGCGCGCGCCTCCAGCCAGCGGCCCATGCGCGGCGCCTCGGCCACGGTCCAAACGCGCGCGATCAGCGCCTCCATTTCTTGCGGCGTGGCGCCCTTGCCGTAGGCCGCCAGGCGCTGTGCCTTGTCTTCCAGCTCGCCGCGTGTCAGGGTGTTGCCGGGATCGCCCTTGGGCTCGTCGACGCGCGCGCTCAGCGTGCGGCCATCGCGCGTCGTCACGGTCACCTTGCCCATCCAGCGCTGCGGATAGGCCCGGTCCACCTCGGCGTCAAGCTGCATCGTGACCCTATCGCGCAAGGCCGCCACGCGCGGCGCGAGGTAATGCTGCTCGAATTCGTTCAGCCCGGCGTAGCCGTACTCGGCCGCCAGCGCAAGCACCGTGCCCATCGAGAACTTGGCCTGGTGCACGGTGGCGGGCACGGTGACGCGGCCCAGCACGTCGATGGCTCCCTGATGCACATGGGTGGTCACCGCGGCGATAGCGTCGGCCTTGAGCCCATGCGTGCGCATCAACGCGAGCAGCGCGTCGGCGCTGGGGTGGGTATGACGGCACGAGGCGTGGTACTTGAACGAGGTTTCCGCCGTGGCCCAGCGCTGCCCCAGCCGGTCGGTGAGGCGCGCCGGGTCGGCATCGCTGGACATGCCCGCGGCCATGCCCTGCGGCCCTTCCAGAATCTGGCGCGCGCCGGTCAAACCACCTTGTGCCAGGCAGGCGCAGGCCAAACCGCTGGACGCCGCATGCGCGGTGTGCAGCGGCTTGGAGTCGGCAGCGTCGCGCAGGAACTCCCACAGGCCGGCAGCTTGTGTGCCGGCGCTGCCGAAGGCATGCAGCATGGTCGGCGCGTCCAGCCTGAGCAGCCGCCCGGCGGCCGCGGCGGCGGCCAGGGTGCCCGCAGTGGCGGTGGTGTGAAAGATGCGGTAGTGCGAGCGACCAAGGAACTCGCCCACGCGAATGCCGACCTCATAGCCCGCCACCACGGCGACCAGGAACTCACGGCCACTCGCGCCGATGTTTTGCGCCATGGCCAGCGCCGCCGGGAACACGACGGCCGCGGGATGGAACACCGAGCCGTTGTGCACGTCATCCTGTTCAGCGAAGTGCGAGGCGGCCGCGTTGACCATCGCGGCGAAATGGGGCGAGGTGGCGCGGCGCGAGATCAACACCTCGGCGCGGCCCGAGTCCGGTCCCATGGTGCGGGCGTAAGCCTCGATGGCCTCGACCGGCCGCGCGCCCTTGCCGGCCAGCGCCGAGGCGTACCAGTCGAGGAACAGGTCTTCGGCGCGGCGCAGCACCGGCGCCGGAATCGCGTCAAATGGCAGACCGGCGGCAAAGGCGGCCAGCGTCGCGCTCGGGGTTTTATCTTGGGTCATGATTCGTTCACACCTTCTCAGATGGCCTTGTCCGCTCGCAGCCGGGCGATGTCAGGCGCGCCGTAGCCGAGTTCGGCGAGGATGGCTTCGGTGTGCCCTCCCAGGGCGGGCACCGGCCCCATGGGGGGCGGCTCGCTGTGGCTGAGATGGTGTGGCGGGTACAGCGCCGGCAACGGGCCGCCGGGCGAGTCAATCCCGGTCCAGCGCCCGCGCGCCGCCAATTGCGGGTGCTTCCACAGGTCAGCCAGTTCATTGAGCTGGCCATTGGCGATGTGGGCCGCATCGAGCCGTTCGACCAATTGCGCCGCCGTCAAGGTGGCACACACGCCTTCGATGATGCCGCGCAATGCCTCGCGCTGGGCCAGTCGATTGGCGTTGCCCAGGTACCGGGTGGCCAGATCGGGCAGTTGCAGCACCTGGTTGCAGAAAGTGGCCCACTCGCGGTCGTGCTGCACCGCCAGCACTACCTGCTTGCCGTCACCGCAGGTAAAGGGGCCGTAGGGGTAAATGGCGGCGTGCGAGGCACCAGCGCGCGGCGGCGGCGGCTGGCCGTCCAGCGTGTAGTAGAGCGGGAAGCCCATCCATTCGGACATGGCTTCGAGCATCGAGATTTCGAGCCGCTGGCCACGACCGGTGCGACCGCGCTCCAGCAGGGCGGCCAGAATACTGCTGTAGGCGTACATGCCGGCGGCGATGTCGGCAATCGACAGGCCGGCCTTGGACGGCTGCTCCGGCGTGCCCGTCACCGACACAAAACCGGCTTCGCTCTGGATCAGCAGGTCGTATGCTTTTTTCTCGGTGTAAGGCCCGCCGTCGCCGTAGCCCGAAATGTCGCACACCACGATGCGCGGATGGACCAGCGCCAGGCTGGCGTGATCCAGTCCCATGCGCGCGGCGGCGCCGGGCGCCAGGTTCTGCACCAGCACGTCGGCCCGCTCGACCAGCTTTTGCAACACGGCACGGGCGCCGGGATGCTTGAGGTCGAGCGTCAGGCTTTCCTTGGAGCGGTTGCACCAGACGAAGTGCGAGGCCAGGCCGTGGGCCCGGGTGTCGTAAGCGCGGGCGAAGTCGCCTTCACCCGGGCGCTCGACCTTGATGACCCGCGCGCCGAGGTCCGCGAGCTGACGGGTGCAGAACGGCGCGGCAATCGCGTGCTCCAGTGTGACGATCAACATTCCTTCCAATGGGCGCATGGTCATTGCTTTCAGAATGAACGTGGCAGCCCAAGCACGTGCTCGGCTACGTAGCTCAGGATCAGGTTGGTGGAGATCGGTGCCACCTGGTAAAGCCGGGTTTCGCGGAACTTGCGCTCCACGTCAAATTCGCAGGCAAAGCCAAAACCGCCATGCGTCTGAATAGCGGTGTTGGCCGCCTCCCAGGAGGCTTTGGCTGCCAGGTACTTGGCCATATTGGCCTCCGCCCCGCAGGGTTGGTGGGCGTCGAACAGTTCGCAGGCACGCCAGCGCATCAGGTCGGCGGCTTCGGTCTCGATGTGGGCTTCGGCCAGCGGAAACTGCACGCCCTGGTTCTGCCCGATCTGGCGGTCAAACACGCGGCGCTCGCGGGCGTAGCGGGCGCTGCGCTCGACGAACCAGCGGGCGTCGCCGATGCACTCGGCGGCAATCAGGGTGCGCTCGGCGTTGAGGCCATCCAGGATGTACTTGAAACCTTTGCCCTCCTCACCGATCAGGTTCTCGGCCGGGATTTCGAGGTTGTCGAAAAACAGCTCATTGGTCTCGTGGTTGACCATGTTGCGGATCGGGTTCACCGTCATGCCCTGGCCAATGGCCTGGTGCAGGTCAACGATGAAGATCGACATGCCTTCGGATTTGCGCTTGACCTCGGCCAGCGGGGTGGTGCGCGCCAGCAAAATCATCAGGTCGGAGTGCTGGATGCGCGAGATCCAGACTTTCTGGCCATTGACCACATAGCGGTCGCCCCGCTTGACGGCGGTGGTCTTGATCTTGGTGGTGTCGGTGCCCGTGGTCGGCTCGGTCACGCCCATGGACTGCAGACGTAGATCGCCGCTGGCGATGCTGGGCAAGTAGAGGCGCTTTTGTGCTTCCGAGCCGTGGCGCAGCAAGGTGCCCATGTTATACATCTGGCCGTGGCAGGCGCCGGCGTTGCCGCCGCAGCGGTTGACTTCTTCCATCACCACCGAGGCTTCGGCCAGACCCAAACCGGCACCGCCGTATTCCTGCGGAATCATCACAGCCAGCCAGCCGGCCCGGGTCAGCGCGTCGACACACGCCTCGGGGTAAGCACGGGCGTCATCGATCTTGCGGAAATACTCATCGGGGAAGCGTTTGAAGAGATCGCGCAGTGCCTGGCGCAACTCGGGATGGCGTTCTTGGTTCGTCATGTTCAATCTCTAGAGATCCAGCCGAGCAGCGCCGGCTGGAGTGCGCATATCCTTCAACGGAATTTGCTGAAATCGGGCTTGCGTTTTTCAAGAAAGGCGCTGGCCCCTTCCTGTTGCTCGCCGGTGTTGAAATAGTTGGGCGCCACTTCCTGGATCAGGTCGTTCATGTCCCGGCCCATGATCGGCGCCATGTGGTGGTAGAACGAGCGCTTGACAATCTTCAGGCAGGTCGGCGACAGCGACAGCAGTTCGTCGCAATACTTCTGCACCTCCGCGTCGAGCTGAGTCATCGGCACCACCGCGTTGGCCAGACCCCAGTCCAAGGCTTGCTGCGCGTTGTAGCGGCGGCACAGCATCCACAGCTCGCGCGCCCGCTTGTGGCCCAGTACGTTGGCCGCGTGCGCGACGATGTACCCGCCTGCCGGCGAGCCGACGCGGGGCCCGTTCTGACCGAAGATCGCGTGCTCAGCGGCAATCGTGAAGTCACAAAAATAGGCGATGTGGTGGCCGGCGCCAATGGCATAGCCGTTGACCCGCGCGATCACCGGCTTGGGGCATTCGGCGATCTGGCGGTTGAAATTGAACTCCAGGTCCTGCAGGCCGCTCTTGCCGCCTTCGCCCTTTTCCCAGTTGACATCGCCGCCGACGCAAAAGGCGCGCTCGCCGGTGCCGGTCAGCACGATCACGCCGACCTTCGGATCGTTGCCGGCCTGGGCCAGCCGCCGCTCCATGTCCTTGATCGTGTCACCGGTGAAGGCATTGAGCGTCTTCGGTCGGTTGATGGTGATGGTGGCGACGAAATCCTTGACTTCGTAAATGACTTCCTGGCCCGACATGTCTGGCGCTCCTGTAAAAGTTTGGGGATCCACTGATGACGATGGTTCAATTAGGGTGCCACCACGCCGTTCTTCACGAGTTGATCCACCTCGGCCGGGCCGTAACCCAGCTCCCCGAGAATGTGACGGCTGTGCTCGCCCAGCTTGGGCGGTGGCGGCATGGCGTCGGGTCGGCGCATGCCCGCAGCGAGCTGCGCTGGAAAGGGGATCAGCGGCAGGCCCGGCAGCTCCGGATGTTCGACAAAGCGGGCGGCCAGCACCGGGTCGGCCATGGCCTGAGACACCGTGTTCACCGGGCCGCAGGGAATATCGGCGTCCTCGAAATCTGCCACCCAGGTGGCTGCCGGACGGGTGTTGAAAATCGACTCCAGTTCAGCCAGCAGCGCCGGCCGGTTGGCAATGCGCGCGGCGTTGCGCTGGTAACGCGGATCGGTGAGCCACTCGGGCCGCTCGATGACACCACAAAACCGCTTGAACGCCGCTTCATTGACCACCGACATGCTGAACCAGGCACCGTCGGAGCCGCGAAAGTGCCGGCTCGGCACGGCAATCGGCAGGTTCACCGAGCGAATCGGCTCGCGCTTTTCAAGCGCATATTCCCCCACCTTGCTCGCCATGAAATTGAACATGGTGTCCACCAGCGACAGCTCCACGCGCTGCCCCAGGCCGGTCTGCTGCCGGTGCATCACCGCGGCCAGCACGCCCAAAGCGCCGCACATGCCGGACGCCACATCAATGACCGGCAAGCCAATGCGAACCGGTGGGTCCCCGGCCTCGCCACTGGCATAAAAGGCCCCCGTCATGCCCTGCACCACGCTGTCGACCGAGGGCCTGAGCCGGTAGTAGCTCTGCTCACCGAAGGCGCTGACCATGTAATACACCAGCGTCGGGTTGATGCGCCGCACCGCGTCGTAGTTCAGCGCATGGGCCTCGGCAAAGTCGGGGCGAAAATTGTGCACCAGCACCTGGGCTTTTGAAATCAGCCGCTCCAGCACCGCGCGCCCGGCCGGCGTGCGTATGTCCAGCGCAATCGACTCCTTGCCCCGGTTGCAGGCCATGAAGGCGGCACTGGAGTCGCCATAAAACGGCGGGCCAAAATGCCGCCCTTCCTCACCCATCATGGCTTCGACCTTGATGACGCGCGCGCCCAGGTCGGCCAGCACCATGGCCGCGTAGGGTCCGGCAATCAGGCGGGACAGATCGATGACGGTGATGCCACTCAGAACGCCTTGCACGGCGCAGCCTTTTTTACTTGCTGGCGCGCGAGCGGGCGCGGAAGGCTGCGATGCCGGCGCGATGCTCGGGCGTGTCTTCGAGCACCGCCATGTGCGAGGACACCATGTCCAGGTGCGTGGCGAGCGCCATGGTCTGGCTTTGGTAAACCGCGCGGCGAAAGAAGCGCACCGCCTGCTGCGGCTTGGAGGCAATGGTGCGCGCCATCTCGTAAGTGGCCGCCATCAGTTCGGCGTCGGGCACCACGCGGTTGACCATGCCGATGCGCTCGGCTTCTTGCGCCTCCACCACGCGCCCCGTCCAGAACAGCTCCAGCGCGCGCGCCGTGCCGATCAATCGTGGCAGGAACCAGGCCCCGGCATCGCCGGCCATCAGCCCGATGTTGATGTAGCTCTCGGCCAGCGTGGCCGAACTCGCCATCAGGCGGATGTCGCACATCAGCGCCATGTCGCAGCCCGCACCGCGCGCCGCGCCGTTGACGGCGGCAATGACCGGTTTTTCCATCCGCTCCAGGGTGAGCGCGATGCGGTGCACGTGCCGGTACAGAAAGTCCTTGCGGCCCATGCTGTCCATTTCGCTGAACCGGGCCATTTCCTCGAAATCACCGCCGGCACAAAACGCGCGCCCGGCACCGGTGACGACGACGACCTTGACGCGGTCATCGGCCTCGGCCTGCTCGAGCGCCGCGCGCCAGGCATCCACCATCTCGAGATCGAAGGCGTTGAGCTGCTCCGGCCGGTTCAGCGTCAGGGTGCAGATGCCGTCGGCATCCACTGCAAACAGAATTGGGGCAACGACGGACATGAGAGTCTTCCTTCAAGTGAAGTGGACGGCAAACAGGGGCGTAGAGGCAGCCCGGATTTGTGCTTTTAATGTATTTTAACAGAACGGTTGTTAGTTAGAGCCGATCTGCGAATCCACCTCCGGACGGGATTCATCGATCCGCTCGGTCTATGCATTCTGCGCCAGGGCGTTCGCGCAATAAGCCACCCGACTGGCAGCGTCCAACTTCGGTCAGAATCTCCATCTTCGACCAGCATCGGCGCGCAACGCAGCGTGGCTGTTGATTTCCACGCAGAAGGGGGGTTGCTCGAAACCGATCGCTTGGCAACTTCTGTAGTCATGAACCTCAACCGCTCCTGCAAATCCTCAACGATCTTGGCCAGAGCTCTGTTCAAGCCCTTTGCCTCCCCCAGCTAAGCCATGGCCTAGGCCAGCGAAGCGTCGGCACTCCCCAGCCGCGTCCGGTACTGCGTCAACTCCACCTCCATCCCTAATTTCGTCGCCGCGAACTGCTCACGCGCAGTCTTTTCCGACATCCGCCCCCCAGCCATTCGCTCTGCCGCGACGACCTCAAGTTTCATAGTTGTCACATCTCGGACGATCATATGGCCGCTTGTGAAACAGATCCGGGTGCTCTTGGTACCACTCCGACATGGCCTTCATTGGCGGCTATGCGGCCATTGAACCGCTCCACCATGCCGTCGATTCTTGGGGTCTGGGTCCTGGGCTTGGTCAGCCGGTGCTCTATGCCCAGCTCCTGGCACTGAATCGCCCCGGGTTGAACTGACCCCCAGAAGTTGGACAAACTTCAAGGGGTTACATGAAGAAGTACAAAACGGAGTTCAAGCTGGAAGTGGTCCAAAGCTTCTTGGCTGGCGAAGGCGGCGCGAAGCTTTTGGCTCGGCGGTGGTCGGTTCCCGAGGAGAAGGTACGCACTTGGGTGAGCCACTACCGCCTGCACGGCATAGACGGATTGCGCCCCAAGGGCAGCACGTACAGTGCGCAGTTCAAACTGCAGGTACTGTCCCATCGGGATCGCGAACAGCTCTCCAGCCGCCAGGTCGCGGCGATCTATGACATCCGCAATCCAAACCAAGTCGTGGTCTGGCGGCGCACTCTCGATCAAGGCCGCCTGCAGGCGCGCGAGCGCGGGAATGAAGAACAACCCAAGATGAAGCCAAAACGACGCTCTGCCGCACCGTCGAGCACGGTCGTTGCTGATGCGGAGAAAACCCTGCGAGAAGAGAACGAACGACTACGCGCGGAGGTCGCGTGTACCAAAAAAAATTGCAGGCCTTGATTCGGTCGAAGAGATCAGCTGCGCCGACAAAGCGCATCTGATTGCCGGGTTGAGGCATCACCATAAATTGGCATACCTGTTGCAGGTCGCAGGCCTGCCACGCAGCACGTTCTACTACCAATGCCAGGCGAGCCAGCGCGCCGACCAGCAAAGCGCCTTGGAGGCCAGGATCCGCACTGTCTATGACGAGCACAAAGGACGCTACGGCTACAGACGGATCACGGCCGCGTTGTGCAATGGGGTGGCGGAACCGGTCAACCACAAGTGCGTGCAGCGTCTGATGCAAAAGATGGGGCTACGTGCGTTGATCCGGGCGAAGAAGCGCTCCTGGCATGTCCCGGGCACGAGCGATGCGCACGTACCCAACGTTCTGCAGCGCGACTTCTGCGCGACCGCCCCAAACCAGAAATGGGCGACCGATGTCACCGAGTTCAATGTAAGCGGCCAAATGCTCTACCTGTCGGCCTGCATGGACCTGTACAACGGCGAGATCGTCGCGTACCGCATGGCAAGGCGGCCGGTCTTCGAGATGGTTTCCAGCATGCTTGAGGCCGCGCTCTCGCGGACCAACTGCGTCGCAGGCCTGATCGTGCATTCCGACCAAGGTTGGCACTACAAGATGCAGCCCTACCGAGCGATGCTCGTGCGACGCGGAGTCGAGCAAAGCATGAGTCGCAAGGGCAACTGCTTCGACAACGCGGCGATTGAAAGCTTCTTCGGCACCCTGAAAGCCGAGTACTTCCGTCTCGAAAGGCCCGATAGCATTGATGCGCTCGAAGCAGGCGTGCATGATTACGTCCACTACTACAACCACGAGCGCATCAACCTCCGGCTGCAGGGGCTCAGTCCGGTGGAATACCGATTGAGAAGCACCGCCTAATCGGCGGAATGGTGACCGTCCAACTTCTGGGGGTCAGTTCAGTTTGAGGAGGCTCAACACTCTGAGAGGATTGAGCCATGAAGAAGACGAACAAGTTCTCGCCCGTGGTGCGTGAGCGCGCGGTGAGGATGGTGCAGGAGCAGCGCGGGGAGTACCCGTTGCCCGTCGGCGTATCGACGTCATGCCGCGCTGCTACGCCAGCCCCACAAGCGCTGCGCCCGTGCCAAGCGCGACGAGTTGCTGATGCCGCAGATTCAACGCGTCTGGCAGACCAACATGCAGGTCTACGGCGCCGACAAGGTGTGGCGGCAACTGGCGCGCGAAGGCGTGACCGTAGCTCGCTGTACTGTCGAGCGACTGATGCGCAGCATGGGACTGCGCGGAGTGATGCGTGGCAAAGTCGTACGCACCACCATCGGTGACGCCAAGGCTGCGTGCCCGCTGAACCGGGGAAACCGGCAGTTCCGGGCACAGAGGCCCAACCAGTTGTGGGTCAGCGACTTCACGTATGTCTCGACCTGGCAGGGCTAGCTGACCGTGCACCCCAGCGGCTACTACGCCTGGAAGTGCGATCCGGTGAGTTCTCGTGGCAAGGACGATTAACGCTTGTTGGGCTTGCTCAAGCACGCGTGGCTGGAGAGTGGTGGCGTCTATGGCTATCGCAAGCTCACGATGGACATGCTCGACCTGGGAGAGCGCTGCGGCAAGCACCGCGTGGCCCGATTGCTCAAGCTTGAAGGCCTGCGTTCACAGACTGGCTATCGACGCCGACCTGGCCCGCGTGGCGCCAAGCCAGCGGTGGTGGCACCAAACCATCTGCAGCGCCAGTTCAATGTCAGCGAGCCCAATCAGTCATGGGTGACCGACATCACCTTGTATCTTGGGGGTGTGGCGAATAGCGTTCGCCGCACGAGGCGGGGACAGCACGGACATTACGTGAGGCCTCAAGCCTGGGATGTAGATGTCGCGCCCCGCCTCACCTTCGCGCCAATCCGAGATCGGACGGTAGCAAAGGCCTCGCCGTGTGCGATGAGCCTGCATTGACAAGGTAGATCGGCCCGAAGGGCATGGCGCGCTACAACCCGGAGGCCCGACATGCTTTACTTTGGAATTGATGTATCCCGCGACAAGTTGGACTGCGCCGTGGTCGATGAGCAAGGCCAGCGCGTCAAGCGCGCGCGTACCTTCACAAACGACACCCAGGGCGTCATTGAGCTCATAGGCTGGGCACGCGCGGTTGCTGTCGATCAGCCACGCCGCTTCGTCATGGAGGCGACCGCGGCATACCACGAGCTCGCAGCGACCCGACTCCATTGCGCCGGCCTAGTCGTCTCGGTCGTGAATCCGGCGCAGGTTCGCGCGCTGGCCAGAGGATTGGGAACACTCAGCAAAACCGATCTTATCGATGCACTGCTACTGGCACAGTACGCGCGACTCGCTGAGCCCAGACAGTGGCGCCCGACGAAGCCTCAGTTGCAGGAATTCAGCGCGATGCTGTTGCGACTTGATTGCCTCGAAGCTGACCTTCGGCGCGAGCAGAATCGGCGGGAGCAAGCGGCAGTCCGGGGCTCGGCAGATTGTGTAATGGCTTCCATCGATGCCTGCATCGAGTTCCTGCGCGGTCAGTGCAAGGCGATGCGCAAGACGATCGACTCACACATCGTCGCCAACGAAGGGCTGAGCCAGAGCATCACGCGACTGCGCACGATTCCCGCCGTTGGTGAGAAGACCGCAAAGCGCATGGCTGCCATCCTTGGCGCCAACGACTTCGTCAGCGCCAAGGAAGCGGCGGCGTTCCTTGGCCTCGTACCGATCAAGTGCGAATCAGGCAGCAGTGTCAGAGGTCGCTCCCGCCTGTCTAAAGCAGGCAACCCAAAGGTGCGCGCGTCTCTCTACATGGCGGCGGTCGTCGCGAAGAAGATTAATCCGGACATCAAAGACTTGTACGACAGACTCTGCGCGCAGGGGAAGACCAAGATGTCGGCGCTCGGAGCGTGCATGCGCAAGCTCGTGCATCTTTGCTATGGTGTCCTCAAATCCGATCACGACTATGTGCCGCCGGAGGCCAGATCATCTTGACATTCAAGACGGTATCTACATCCGCACCCATGAAGGCTGGTTGTACCTGAGCGCCGTCATCGACCTGTTCTCCAGGCAGGTGATCGGCTGGTCCATGGGGCACCGCATCGACACTGAGATAGTGCTCAACGCGCTGCTGATGGCATTGTGGCGCCGACAACCCAAAGCTGCTGTCACCGTCCACTCTGATCAGGGCAGTCAGTTCACTGGGCATGCATGGCAAGACTTCCTGCGCGCTCACAACCTGGTTTGCAGCATGAGCCGTCGGGGCAATTGCCATGACAACGCCGTGGCCGAAAGCTTCTTTCAACTTTTGAAACGAGAGCGAATCCGTCGCCAAATCTACCCAACCCGCGATCAAGCCAGAGCCGATGTCTTCAACTACATCGAGATGTTTTACAACCCTAAGCGACGCCACGGCACTGCCGGAGATACTTCACCGGTAGAGTTCGAAAAACGCCATTTCCAACGGCTCAAAAGTGTCTAGGTGTCGCATCCCGGACGACCATATGGCCGCTTGTGAAACAGATCCGGGTGCTGCTGGTACCAGTTCTTTATCGCCTGCATAGGCGTCTTGCTGCCCAGCGCTGACTGGTGCAACTGGTGGTTGTACAAGGCCACGTAGCGCAGCAAAGTCTGCTCCATATCCTCTCGGCCGTTGAAGCGGTGGGTCTTCAGAACATCGGTGATGCGCCCGCTGAAGCGCTCCACCATGCCGTTGGTTCTTGGCGTCCGGGGTTGGGTCAGCCGATGCTCGATGCCCAGTTCCTGGCACAGCTGATCAAATTCATGGTTGCCAGTGGGCTGACGCTCACGGCTGGCAAACAGGCGGTCCGTGAACTCCTTGCCGTTGTCCTTCAGCAGCTTGCTGATCTTGATCGGGCAGGCCTTGTGCAGTGCCCTTAGGAAGGCCTGTGCGCTGGCCGCTATCTTGTTGGCCTTGAGTTGTACGAACACCCATCGCGTGGCCCGGTCGATGGCCACGAACAGGTAGCGCCGGCTGCTTTCGTCCTGCATCTGGGGCAGGTACTTCACATCCACGTGCACATAGCCTGGCTCATAGCTCTTGAAAGCCTTGTGGGCCGCCACGGGCTCGCGGGGCTTGAGCTCGTTGAGATTGCCCGTCCCATGGCGGCGCAGGCATCGGTCCAGGCCAGAGCGAGAGACATCTGGGCTCAGGAACTCCCGCGTGACGGCCAGCAGGTCATCCAGGGGCAGCAGCAAGGTACGCCGCAGGTGGAGCACCACGATCTCTTGTGCAGGTGTCAGAACGGTCTGCAGGCGGTGGGCCGTGTGCGAGCGATCCCCAAAGACCTCGCGCTTCTTCCACTTGTAGACCGTCTGCTCGGTGATGCCGAAACGCTGGGCCAGCACACTGGCGGTCTCGTCGCTGGCGGCTATCTCGGCACGCACGGCAGGCGTGGTGCGGGCGTTCTTGTGCAGGGCTATCAGCATGGCTTTACTCCCAGACTCGGTTGCAACGACTCTATCAACTCTTGCAAGACGGCTCGCGCCATGAAGAGCGGATAGCGTTTGGAGTCTATGCAATCGTCCGGGATACGACATCTAGGGAATACGGGGCGATTTAAGCCCAAATTTCCGGACAAAGTTTGTCTACAACTTTGCTAAAAAATAGGAACAACAAAAAAATGAACGTGATGCCCCCTCTATTTTCATGCATTATTTGCTAGACGTTAACGGAGTTTAAGGCAGATCAGATGTTAAATGCAAAACAATTTCAAACCGTCGAAAAATTACCGAACTTAACGAAACGATCAAAGCTATACAAAGTAACGTAACTATCCAATCTTGCGAAATTTGCGGCAGCGATGTACATTCCTCTCTGGAAGCCACGGTCAGGACGAGCCATGTCCGCCACGCGACCACAGGAGAACGAGATGCTTGCTTGGATAGATGGCCCATGTGGGCCGAGCGCACCCGCCGCGTTCGATCACTACGCGATCATTCGCCGTAGTGGCGACCTTGTGCCCTTTGAACCGCAGTTGATTGCTCAGGCCATGATGAAAGCGTTCCTGGCCGTGCATCAGACGATACGGCGGTCTTGCACATGGCACCCGTTTTCCTACCCGATGAGCACCCTGTCGAGTCGCGTCTCGCAGTGGTATAGCCACGAACGCCTGGAGGTCCGCTTCCCGAAGATGGGCGGTGGCGCGCGCCTGAGGTCACGGCGCCGCAACAACACAGACCTTCGCGACGGATCTACTTCTGGCTTCTTCTCGGCGGCAAAGCCCAACCTGCGCAACGCGCCATAAGCGCACCACGGTTTGAAATCCCCATGAACACCCTGTCCATTTCCTCACCGTTTGCCCACCGCAATGCCCCAGACCTCTCGCAGGCGTCTCCTGATCCCTACGCGACAGCGGCCCAGTCTGCCGCTGTCTTGCGCTCGGGTGCGCAGTACCGCCGCGAGCGCATGGAAGCCGACGACATGATCACGACCGACGACGCTGCACTGCTGGCAGGCGCCAGCCGGGTGACCATCAACGCCTGGATCAAGTCGCGCCGCTGCATCGGGGTTTCCCACCTGCGCCGGGGGTTCAAGTTGCCGCGCTGGCAGTTCGAACCCAACCTGTGGCCCATCCTGCAGCCCTTGGCATCGGCCCTTGGCGCGTCCGATGGCTGGCAGGTGCTCACCTTCCTGGAGACGCCGGCATCGGCCCTCGACGGCCAGACACCGCGCGCCGCACTTGAGCAGGGCGTCCCAGCGAAACACATCCTGGCATTGGCAACGGCTGAGGCTCACTGAATGACCTCGCCTCATGAACCTGACAGACCTCAATCCGCCATTCATTGAACTTCCTGACCGCCAAATCTGGCACCGCATCCAGCGCACCAGCTGGCGCAAAGACAGCGTGCGAACGCGCGGGTTCATCCTCCCGCCCTTCGGCATTCCCACTGGCCGTTTCGATCTGTCCGACGAGCCCACTGCCTACCTCGCCGATAGCGAGCAGACCTCGTGCTACGAGGCGCTTTTTCGGCGGGACACGCGCAGCTACACCCTGGATCAACTCCGGCAACGCTCACTGGTAGCCTTTCGCACGGCAGCAGGGATGCGCCTTGTCGATCTGCGCGGGCTGGAGGAGAACTACCCTGTGCTGCAATCCCTGCGTTACGAGGCCACACAAGCCTTTGCCGCCGACGCCCGGAAGGCCGGTGCTCATGGGGTCATGTACGCATCCGCGCAGCACCCCTACCATTCCTGCATCTGCCTGTTCGAACGCGGCGTGGCCAGCATGACCAAGGTATCAAGCACACCGCTCGTGCAACCCGGCAGTGATCGCCTCCACCTCAGTGTTCTGCGCGCAGCTCTGGGCTCTCAAGTAGCCATCGTCTCGTGAATCAGGAGTGCAACCCATGCCCATGACCCCGCGTCCATCAGTAGTGCGAACCGATGCCGATGGCCTTGCCGCCTTCCAGGGTGACGCGCTGCTGGTGCTGGAGATCTCCAAGCGCGAGATTGAAACCGGAAACATCGCGAGCGCGCTGGAGCGCCTGCACGCAATCGCCGAGTCCTGAGAGACGGCCCTTCGCTACCAAGAGTGCCTGGTGATTCAGGTGCTGGGTTACGACTCTGACCACCGTGAACTGGCGGAAATCCCCGAGGTGCGCGCCTTCTTTGCCGGACTCGCTCGAGAGTGGCCCCACTGGATGTGGTTCCTGCACAGGCATGTAGGGGCGATCCATTTGCTGTTGGCACTGCTGTGCAAGGTCAAGATCCATCGCCGGGGGAGCAGTACAGGGACCGAGTTTCTTGACCGCCATGAGCTTGCTGCCCAGATGGCTGACCTGTTCCAGCGCGGCAACGCCATGTTCGAGGCGTTCGGAATCAGCGAAAGCGAGGCCGAAGCTTCATGCGAGCGCGCGTGCGCTGAGCTGGTTCCATAGCCACCGTCATCCGGGGCCGTGGACGAGCCGATGGGATGCTGGATCACCCCCTCAGGGTGCATGGGCCACGACAAGAAACACCTAACGGATGGGAAATCTGGGCGGAAAGGAGATTCCTGTCGCCCGAACCCACGACAGGATCACCCGAGCGAAAAGGTCAGTCCTGGTAGACGGACACACGCCGCAGCGTCTTTCCCAAAACGACCACCTCCACACTGCCGACCGTGTAGCCACCGAGCTGCCATCGGCGGCTTCCATCTGACGCCCGCTGCTGCTCCCCAAAGGCACCTGCCATCCGCTGCTCGAACGCAGACATGTCCTCGGCCGTGACGCTGCAGGTGACACCCACCATGCCCCGGCGCGGCTGGAAGTCGAATTGCACGGGCCGATCCACTGAGCAGGGAATGAAGCCGTCGCTCAAGCGGATCGGCGGCTGCATGCCGGCCTGGTAGCCCATGCCACACCCGATACCGCCTCCAAACGAATAGGCACTGCAGTTGCGGACATCGAAGCCATAGAGATCGCCAGCATCTCTGGGCGACATCCCCAGCGGAGCTGCGACCGACACGCCACCCTCATCACCAGGCTTGGCGATGTAGACCATCTGGGCCGAACCGCAGCCAGGGTACAGCCGCACCTTGTAGCTGGTACCGTCCTTGAGCTGGCTGGACACGTCGAAGAACCCCTCCTTCGAAAACGAGGTCTTTACGTTCCACGGACCCTCATGTTCCAGCACCTTGCTGATGGCCTCGATCAGGCTGGACTCACGGCAGGAGCCGCTTTGGGTCGCGGCGAACCAGGTTGCCTTGGCCTGCGCCGATTTCGTCACGTCATCGGCGCAGCGCAGCCAAGACTTGTCCGAGTTGGCGGCGGCATAGGGCCCCCAGCACCACCCACGGGATTCAGCCATCTCCTCCGCAAGGTTCGCGCGGCTGCACGGAGATCCTGGCTTGTCCGAATCCTGTGTCGCCGCGCGGCACTCTACCCGCTGGTGCAGGGCCTCGGCCTGCAGCTTTTCATCGCTCATGGCGCCGTAGGCTTTGCGCACGTCTTCGACGGTCGTTTCACCGCAACCGGTCAGCGCCAAAGTTGCGGCCGACACCAAAGGCAAGAGGACAAGAAGCTTCATTGGGATGGACGGTAAAGGGAAGTGGCGAGCTTAGCCCGGAGCGTGCTCAACTGGCCACCGCTGGCGTCCAGTTCGGTGAAGTCGTTCACATTGCCCGTCCAAAAACTAAGGGCTGACCACCGGTCAGCCCTTTAGCAAAGAATCGAGCGTAATGTGAGAGCGCTGTTCTTCGCAAAACCCGATCAAAGGATCAGAACGCTCATCCTACCCGCGCACTTCACTCAAAACAACTGTCGGTGGATACTCGTAGCCCCTTTTCAAAAGGTATGCCTGTACTGCGGTGAATCTGACCTTGGCCAGATCCAGGTCCGTGAATAGTTCCTGTCTGCGCCCATGACGGCGATTTGTCTCGCCGTACCAATGGCGGTTGATTACACAGGCATCGAACAGATCAACATCCAGGCTCAGGATGTACCGGCGTTTTCCACGAACAAACTCTTGACGCATACGCGCTCCGCAGAAACAGGCCTGCCTACGACGACTTGGCGCGCTTGCTGGCGAGTCCCACGGCCAGGTCAGTCAAGACCGCAGCTTGCAGGTTCTGCAATAAATCCTCAGGCACTCTGGTCCAGGCCAAAATGGAATTGGGATATGCGCCTACTGGCATTCCGTGTTCATTGAGGATGCAGGTGGTATTCCCCTGAGTGAAAACACTGCCATAAATGACGGTAACCGATGGCTTCATCATCATTTCCAGGCCGAGGGAATCAAGGTACATCGAAGGGTCGTGGGCAATGACCTCCACATACCGCTCATTGTGAATACCGCACCACTTACGGCAAGCCATGGCGACTCGGACTCCCTCTGGGGGTATGCCCACAGTCCAAGAGCCAAGACTTGCGGACTGAGTGTTTTTCAGATCTTCATTCATTCAATTAACCCAAAGAACGTGCAAAGCTTCGAACGCCTTTGCCAACCCTGTTACTAGCGTCGGTCGTGGACGATGCAACCGGAGTCAACTCGGTACTGCTTGGACTACCTACAATCTCCTTTACCGGGTCAACAGGCTTCGGAAGAGACTCCACGTCAGTTGCATTCGTCGGTAGCGCAGGTTGTCTTGAGCGTGGGCTGTCCGACGAAATCTGAGATCTAGGCTCCGCCGCCATAGATGCTTGTATTGCTGGCTTACTCCCGTCTACTACGAGTTTCCCCGTCTCTGAATAGAGCGCCAGAAGTGCCAATATCCTCAAACGTTCGGCTCTAGCGCGCTTAGAAATACTGCTCAACTGATCTAGCAACTTTGGTTGTGTTTCGCCAATAAACACTGCGAACTGGATCGGTTCGAGCTGCCCGTCAACAACCCCCATGTTTACCGGAATGCCCCTGAAAGTTTCTGATCCGCTTTCAAGGTACATACCGATCATTGCCAAAGCCCTAAGCCGTTCTGATCTGACATTAGCCGGAATCCGCGCAAAAGCACTATGCAAAAGCGGGTATGCCTCGTTAATTTCGACAACGACTTTCAGGCTTTTGCCGCTCATACAGAAGCACCGCCGAGCAGCCAAAATCCACGCGCATTCGAAAGCACAGGATTTTTAGGCGATACCACTTTCAGGCGCGGGAATGCCTCCTGAATTGCCTGCTGGAAGAAGGAAGATCCACCGCCGACCAGAACAATAACGTCAGGAGACATAGTTTCCACGCGGAGAGCCTTTTGAATCGAAGTGGCTGCGACAGAGGAAAGAGTTTCACTTGCCTTCTTGAGGAAAGGAGCAAGTTCGACACGCTCACCCATGAGCAAGATGCTTTCCTTGCCGGAGTGAATTGCATTTCCGATCGTTTCGACACTCACTTTTGCTCCGTGCTCTTCGGAAATAAAAGTTCCCGCTTGCGCTCCCACCTTCATTACATAAACTTCACAATTAATCGCACTCCATTAGACACTTAATGCAATTACGTGCAATTCTTGTCGCAGGTCAACCGCAGCGTAGTCGCAGCAAGTACGCCTGGCGTCGGACGGTCTCGTAGCAGTACAGAGTGACTAATGACTCACTTCAACGAATTGCTCGGACAAAACGACGTTTTCATCATTTTACGCCTCTTGATCCTAATAGGATGAATTCACACCCCTCTTTATGCGGACTGCAAGATCAGCTGTTCCAGCGGCTCTTTGACCTAGTGGATTCATCCTATTAGGATGGAACGGCAAATAATGGATCATAAAGAGACCCAACCCCCTCCGCTC